>NZ_OZ026448.1:621559-932339 GCF_964019485.1 Spiroplasma endosymbiont of Agriotes lineatus | reverse complement strand
GTGTCTCTAAGTAATTAACTTAAATTCACTCTGTCCTCAAATTTTATCATTAAATGTGAAATTGCACTACCCCAATTTTGAATTGGCATCGTTCATTTCTTAACCATATTTTGAAATGCTAAATAAAATATTTTAAAAACTGATAAATCATTAGGAAAAATCTTTTTATTTTTAACGACTTTTCTTGGTTGACTATTAACAGACTCTATTGTATTAGTTGTATAAATAATTCTTCTAAATTCTTGAGGATATTCAAGAAAAATTATTAAATTATTTCAGTTATTTTTTCATGATTTAACAATTTGGGGGTATTTTTTATCTCACTTTTCAGCAAAATTGTCTAAAGCAACTAACGCTATTTCTTCATTAATTGCTGTATAAATTGATTTTAAATCATTAGCTACAATACAAGTTTGCGATCTTTGTAAGGAATAAATTTTAAACTATTACGAATTTGATGAACAATGCATAATTGGTGCTGTGTTTTTGGAAAAACAGCTTCTATTGCATCAGACATTCTTGTTAAATTATCACTACAAGCAACAAGAATATCTTGTAATCCGCGATTTTTCATTTCCGTAAGATTATTAAGTCAAAATTTGGCTCCCTCATTCTCGCTAATTCACATTCCTAAAATATCTTTTAAGCCATTTATATTAATTCCTAAGGCAAGATAAACTGCTTTATTTATTATTCGTTTATCTTGCTTTACTTTAACAACAATACAATCAAAATAAACAATCGGATAAACCTTCTCTAAAGGTTTAGCTTGTCACATTTTAACTTCTTCAATAATATCATCAGTTATTTGACTAATTAAACTTTCTGAAACTTCTGCTCCGTGATAGAATTATTGCAATTGTGCTTTGATATCAGAAATTGTCATTCCTCTTGCATATAAAGAAATTACTTTTTGATCAAAGTTATCAAATTTTCTTTGTCTTTTTGGAATAATTACTGGTTCAAAAGTACTATTTCGATCTCTTGGTACATCAATTACGATTGAACCATTTTTAGTAATAATGGTTTTTTGTGTTTTGCCATTTCTTTTGTTATAGTTATCATCTGTTTCAAGATGATCTTTAATTTCTGCATTTAACATTCTTTCAGTTAATTTTTTGATAAATTCCTGAAAAATATTATTACTTTTAAATAAATCTTGTGGATTATCAATATTTTCTAAAAAATAATCAACAACTTTAGCAATTGCATCAGGTTCTTTTTTTATTTTTTTTGTCATTTTCTGTTCTCCTTCGTTTAAGTATAATTTAGAATGAATTATCGAGACACGGAATTTTGGACAGCCCCGAACTATATATATATTTGTTGAAGAACAAAATAACCCCCTTCCTATTATTTCTTGTAAATCTTAGTTATTATTGCTAGTTGCGAAGTCACCAATAGTATTAATATTAATATTTTTTAATTTTTCAGTTGTTTTTTGCCGATACCAGATATTTCTTTAATATCTAATGGTCATAGTTCAGTTTTGATATTATGAGGTTTAAAAATAAATATTTCTAATGGTTTATTAACTTTTGATGCCATTTTAGCTAAAAATTTGTTATAAGAAATTTCAATACTACAAGGTAAATTTAATGAATTTAAAATATTGTTTTGGATTGCTTTAGCGCATTCAAATGTATTTATTATATTGAAGATAAATATTAGTTGCGTCTAAACAGTATTCATCAATAGAAGTTATTTCTACTTTATTGGTAAAATTATTTACTAATAAATTGAAAATTTTATGTGAATACTCAATATCAATATAAAGTTTACGGTTGTTGTTAATACAAATTAATGTCGGACATCGGACATAACGCTTTTGCTTGATATAAAGGCTGGCGGGGCGGTTTTTTAATATTATATTTTCTCCGCCGGCTTCATAGTTAGTTAGCTGAAGCGACAATTGCTCTTCTGGATTGAGTACTTAACAACAATAGGTTTGTAAGCAATACTTGGATCAACAACTTTATGACAACTAGCAAAAAAAGCATTCATATCAATATAAAATATTACTTTCATCTTTTAACTTATCCTTTTTAGTTAATATAGAATCTATTTGGTGGTATTTTTAAGGTCATTAAAAGCATTATCTACTAATTTTATAACATTAATTTGTTTGCTTTTTAAAAGCTTATTGAAAGATAAATAAGCTAAATATTCAATATTTCCTTTCTTGTGGCCAACGATTGGACTATAAATTAAACCTTGTAAAGAAAAACCATATTCTTTAAAAAAAGCAATTAAATTGTTTAATACTTGATAATGTACTATGGGATCTTTAACAACGCCCCCCTTTTCAATTTGCGTTCTGCTACTTTCGAATTGTGGTTTAATTAAACAAACTAATTGACCTTGAGGCATTAAAATTTCTGTTAAAACCGGAATAATTTTTGTTAATGAAATAAAGGCGACATCAATAGCACAAAAACTAATATTATTTTTAAACATTTCTTTCTTGGCATAACGAAAATTAGTGTTTTCCATAACAATTATTTTGGGGTGAGTTCGTAGTTTTCAAGCTAATTGATTAGTACCGACATCTAAACTATAAACCAATTTTGCTTTATTTTGTAACATACAATCAGTAAAACCACCAGTAGAAGAACCGATATCTAAACATACAAGATTTTTTAAATTAATATTAAATTCTTGAAGAGCTTTATTTAATTTATATCCACCACGAGAAACAAATTGATTATCTTGTTTTTTTATTCTAATAATACTGTTAAGAGCAACCAAAGTTCCTGACTTAATAATTAATTCATCATTTACAAGTACTTGATGATTAATAATGGCACTTTGAGCTTCAGTTCGGGAATAAAATAATTCTTTTTGAACTAATAATACATCTAATCGGATTTTTTCCATTGTTGCTCTTTTTTCTTATGATAAATTTTTCATTTTGTTTATTGATTTATTATTGAGAATTATAAATTCATTAAGTTCTAAAGGATATATTGTGGCAATGGCATTAATATATTTTTCCATAATATTAAGTTTTATAATTAAAAGGTTTTGTGTTGGCAATTGGTCTAATAATGAAGGAATTTTAGCTTTTCGGGCTAAGGTTTCACGATGTAATAAAAAATATAATGCTAAATAAAAACCAAAATTATAATAAGTTTTGTTATTTTTTTTGTGATTAAAAATTGCTATTGATTCAAATGAATTACCAATCAGATGGGCAAGAAGATAAAATTTTTCATTTCTTACTACCCCTAAACCTTTTAACTCATCAATATTTTTAATTTTACTATTATAAATATCTTGTAGTTGTAATTCAATTGGTGATTTAATCGCAGAACTAATTGCTAAGTTTTGAAAAAATTCATTAATTACTTTCAGATTTTTAATTTTTTTAATTTCTAAGTCAAAAAGATAAATTTGACTACAAACCACAGCTTTGCAAGAAATTAAATGACGAATAAATAACTTCGGACTTAATTTTTCATTAACAATTAATAATCCTAATGTTTGCATAAAAATACTATGTTTAGTAACAACATTTAAAATATATAAACCATCTTGGATAACTTCTGGATTATTTGTTTGTTTTATGGTTTTAGTTAATGTTTTTTTTGCTAATCTAATAGATTTCTTCAGTAATTCATTTCCCATAGTTGTCATCCTTGTTAGTCAATTTTCTCATTATTAGCATTATTAGCAATACTTTGCAAAATGCCATTAATATATTTATATTCAGTATTGAAAAAATACTTTTTAGTAATAAGAACTGCTTCATTAATAATAATTCCTGAATTTTCCTTTAAAATAAGTAGTTCATAAGTTGCTCATAATAAAATCCCTTGCTCTAAATTAGATAATTTAGAAAAATGTCACCCTACTTTTAAGTATTTATTAATAATTTTAATTATAATCTTTCGTTGTTCAAAAAGATTGACTAAATTATTAACAATTTTCGAATTAAAATCTTCTTCGTTTTCTTTAATTTTTTTAATAATTGTTTCTAAGTCATAATTTAATAATTGTTGTTGATAGACAAAAAAAATTATGTTTTTTCTTATATTGTGCTGTGAGTTTTTTTTCATATCTTTACCACCATTATTGTTAATTTTAGCATAAAAGAAAGCATATTTTTTATTAAATAGAAAATATGCTTAATTCAAATATTTTATTATTCTTTAATATGTTTTTCATTAATATAGTTTTCATATTCATCATCTGTTAATACCTTATCAAAATTACCAACAATGGTATTTGCTTGTAATGATTGAATAACAATTCTAACAAAATCTTTAAAATCAAAAATTTTCGGGGCTGTCCAATTAACTGTGTTTCTAAGTAATTAACTTAAATTCACTCTGTCTTCAAATTTTACTTCTAAAAAATAATAAGCAACTTTATCAAAGTTTATCAGGGTTTATCAGGGTTTTTTTCTTTTTTTAAAATACCTAAGAAAACTAAATGCAACCAAATCAAAAAAATTTTTCCCATATCACGAAGTTTAATTTTAATTAATTCATCAAGTAATTCCGTTCTTGCTGTTTGATCTAAATTAGCTGCTGGTTCATCTAAAATTAATATTTTATAATTAGAAATAAGAGCTTGTGCTAATAACAACTTTTTTTCATTCCGGAAGAAAAACTATTAGTATTTTTTCGTTGAAACTTTTATAAATTTAATTGTTCTAATGATGCTTTAGCTTCCTTTTTACTTTTTTTTCAATCGTTTCCTCGTAAAAAACTCATTCAAGTTAAACATTTATATGTTGATAAGTGCGTTGGAAAACGAGCATTTTCAGGAATATATCCCAAAACTTCTTTAGCTGCCTTACAGTGCAGCATCTTATCTTTGCCATCAATTTGTATTTCACCACTATTAGGAATAATTGAACTGATTAAACATTTAATTGTTGTTGTTTTTCCACTACCATTAGGTCCAATAAAACCACGAATTTCACCACTATTTACTTTAATAGTAATGTTATTAATATCAACTTGTTTTTTAAACTTTTTGGTTAATCCACTAATAGAAATTTCATAATTATTATTTTCCATTAATTTACTCCTTGTATATTTTATGATTAATGATGAATAATGATGACTAGCTTATTTTCGTTTCATTGCTAATGCTTTAGCAAAAGAATAACTTTGTAAACCATTTCCACTTAATCCAATACAAATCCCAGTATTACCAGCAATTAATTGCTTAATAGCTTCAGTTCCTAAAATTGTTCCTAAATAGCGATCCATTGCTGTTGGCATACCACCTCTTTGAATATGTCCTAAGACTGTTGCTCGCGTAACATAACCACTAACTTTTTCAACTTCTTTAGCCAATTGATGAACATCATAAAGTTTTTCCGTTACAACAATAATTACCGAACGATATTTTTGCTCATAGCATTTTTTAGTTTGTTGAATAATTTCTTCTTCTGTTAATTTATTTTCTGATGTACTAATAATTTCCACACCACAACCAGTTCCCGCAAGCATCGCAATATCTCCACAATAACGACCCATAACTTCAATAATTCCACAACGATTATGAGATTCATTAGTATCACGAACACGATCAATCGCTTCAATAACTGTATTTAATGCGGTATCAAAACCAATAGTAAAATCACTTGATACAATATCATTATCTATTGTTCCTGGCAAACCAATGCAATTTAATCCCATTACTGCTAATTTATTAGCACCTTGATAACTACCATCACCACCAATAACAATTAAATTATTAATTTCTAATTGTTTTAAATTATTAATCGCTCGTTGCCTTACTTCTTCCTTTGTAAATTCAGGATAACGAGTGGTACCAATCGCTGTTCCCCCATTATTAATAATTTTTCTTGCAAAATCTTCATTAGTTTCTTCAATTCAACCTTGTGTTAAACCTTCATAACCATCCCTAACAATGTAAGGCAAGATATTATTTGCTATTGATCTTTTAATTATTTGTGCCACCGCATTATTCATTCCTGGAGCATCGCCTCCAGAAGTTAATATCGCAACTTTTTTCATTAATTTTTCCATTTTTAATTTATCCTTTCTAAATAATTGATATTTTAATCATAACAAAAATATGTTCTCCATAATATACTAATTTATTAAAGGATGCATAAAATTTTATTAGGTGGGCAAATATTTGAATAAGTATTGAGACAGTCAGTAATGATTGTCTTTTTATTTTATAAGGTGTTAAAATTTTGTTCTTTGAAAATTAAATATAAGTGAATTAATAATGTTGGTATGTATTAAAGCACGATAAGTTATGGGTGGTCGCCATAACCAAAAGAAGTTTACCAGTTAATAGATAACGCCCTATTAGCTATAGCAATTTGTTTCATTTTGCAATAAAAAAATGAATAGATGGGTTTCCTAAAAATATACACGCTATTAAATTAGTTCCAAAGGTAGGGCGCGAATATTAAAGTGTAAAAATTTCTATATGGGGGTATGTTAAGTTTAAAATTATTAAAATCTTTATCTAATTAAAAAACAAAATTTACTAACAAAGTTTTTTAAACACTTAAATCTGCGATATATAAGTGTTTAAAAAACTAAGTTAGTTAACTTAGTTAACTAACTTAGTTTATCTATAAGAAAGGTAATTTACTATGAAAAACATTGACATTGGATAGGTTACAATAAGTTGGACCATATTTATGTGGACTTTCAAATAAAATAAAATTATTAAGAAAGTAGGAATATAAAAATGGGCAAAAATTCATATACAGATGAATTTAAAAAACAAATTGTCATGCTTTACCAAAACGGGAAAAGCATTATTGAAATTATTAATTAATATGGTATTTCAAAATCTGCTATTTATAATTGAATAAAATCATTCAATAATTCTGATTATTTTAAAGCAAAAGATAATCGAAGTAATGAAGAAAATAAATTAATTTACTTACGAAAAGAATTAAAACAATTACGAATTAAAAACGATATTTTAAAGCAAGCGGCACTGATAATGGCCAAAAAATAACAATAATTAATAACAACAATAACAAATATTCAGTGAGGAAAATATGTAAGATTTTGGGTTTATCAAAATCAACGTATTATTATTATCAACCTAATAAATGCACTAACAAGCAAGTTAATAATTATGAACAAGAAATTGTCAATACATTTAATAAAAGTCGCAAAATTTATGGGGCCCGTAAAATTAAAGCTGTTTTAATAAGAAAAGATATCATCTTATCGCGGCGAAAAATCAGATGCATTATGATCAAAAATAATTTGGTTTCTAGATACTCTAGATACACCAAATTAAAATATCGTAATCATAAAACAACAACTAATAATGCCCAAATTAGTAATGTTTTAAATCGTGAATTTAATGACAAAAAACTTAATGAAGTTGTTGTTAGTGATTTAACATATGTGCAAGTTAAGTTGGAGGAAAATGACATTATATTTGTTTATTAATTGACTTGTTTAATCGCGAAGTAATCGTCTATAATATAATGCCGGGCCAAACAAAACCGCTGAACTAGTTCAACAAGCTTTTCATAAAATAACACGACTATTAAAGCAAATAACTTTATTTCATACCGATCGTGGTAATTAGTTCAAAAATAAAATCATTGATGAAGCTTTAATAACCTTTAATATTAAAAGATCATTAAGCAATAAAGATAAAGGTTGTCTTTATGATAATGCTGTGGCTGAAACAACTTACAAAACTTTTAAAACGGAATTTATTAAGGGTAAAAAATTTGAAAATTTAACACAATTAAAATACGAACTATTTGATTTTGTTAATTGATACAACAATATTCGGATTCACGACAGCTTAAATTATTTAACACCCGTTGAATTTAGAAAATGGCAGTCTACATAAAAAGTGTCCTAAAAAGGGTTGCCATTCCAATTTTTCAGAAAAATAAAATAAAAAGTATCCACAAATTACTAAATCATGAAAAAATAACTGAAATAATTTAATAATTTTTCTTGAATATCCCCAGGAATTTAGAAAGATTATTTACACAACTAATGCGATTGAATCTGTTAATAGTCAATTAAGAAAAGTCGTTAAAAATAAAAAGATTTTTCCTAATGATTCATCAGTTTTTAAAATATTTTATTTAGCATTTCAAAATATGGTTAAGAAATGAGAGATTCCAGTTCAAAATTGGGGTAGTGCAATTTCACATTTAATGATAAAATTTGAAGACAAATTGAATTTAAGTTAATTACTTAGAAACACAGTTAATTGTACAGCCCTCTTTTTTACTAGAAGAAGTTAATGATGTGGAATGTAAATTATGCTTTCTTAAGTCATAATAACGGTCATCTTGAATTCATTCCACATTAACATCACCTAAAAAATCACTAACACTTTCTAATAAACGACCATAACGAACTTTACTAATCTCAAAATTTTCAATCGTATTATTTTTAGTTAAAATATGAACTTTACTATTATTAGAAATTACAAACGATATAATTACATAGGGAATAATAGTTTTAGTTATTTTAAAAGAACGAACCCCTTTCGCTGGACGATGTAGTAAAGGAATATTGTTAATTTTAATTTTTTTAACCCCCGCTGTAGTAAAAGAAACATAACTATCATGCTCATCATTAACAACATTTAATGATACAACTTTATCATCATCTTTTAAATTAATCGCTTTAACACCTTTAGATCTGGGACTAATAATCGCAATATCATTTTCATCATATCTAACAACAAAACCTTTTTTAGTTGTTAAAATAACTTGTTTTTTACCATTACTTAAATCAAAACCAACAATCTCATCATTGGGTTGTAAATTAATCGCTTTTAAAGCTTTAGATATTCTTGTTGCTGTAAAATGACTAATAACAGTTCTTTTAATAAATCCTAACTTAGTTGCTAAAATAACAAATTGGTCTTGAATATCAAAATCATTAATTAATATCACGCCAAGAACTCTTTCGTCACCAGTCATTATTGAAAAGTTATTAACATGGTGTCCGATATCCTTTCAACGACTTTCTTTTACTTTATGTAAAGGAACAATACAATAATTACCTTGACTAGTAAATAGTAACAAAGTACTTAATGAAGTAGTTGATAATGAAGCAACATTAATATCTAAAGGTTTTCGTCCATAATCTTTCATATCTTGTTTAGCAACTACTTTTTCATTAATAACTTTAATATAACCATCACGAGATATCGTAACAAAAATATTTTCTTCATTAATTATTTCTGTTTTTTCAATAATAATTTCTTCCACCATATTCTCAATAACTGTTTTTCGCGGCGAATTAAATTCTTGTGAAATAGTTTGTAATTTTTTAATAATCAAAGCTTTTTGTTTTTCTTTTTTCTTAACAATTTCTTGTCAAGTTCTAATTTCTTTCTGTAAAGATTTTTCTTCTTCTTTTAAAGCATTAACATCAGTTGATGTTAACCGATACAATCGCAACGAAACAATAGCTTCTGATTGTAATTCTGTAAAATGATAAGTTTTAATTAAATTTTTCTTAGCATTAGCCTTATCAGTTGATTTACGAATCGTAGCAATAACTTTATCCAAAATTGTTGTAACTTTAATTAAACCACTAACGATTTCTAAACGAACAATCGCTTTTTCTAAGTCGTATTTAGTTCTTTTTTGAACAATATCAAATTGATGTTTTAAATAAGCATCTAATAAGTTTAATATTCCCGCACAAATTGGTTTGTTATCTTCAAGAACAACCATATTAAGATTGTAAGATATTTGTAAATTACTATGTTTTAATAAATATTTACGAATTGTCTCGGCATCAGCATCCTGTTGTAAATTAATTTCAATATGAACTCCTGACATATCACTTAAATCAATAATATCCTTAATACCACTAAGTTTTTGTTCTTCTTTAATATCCGCAATTCGCGTTACTAAATCACTTTTAACAACTTCATAAGGCAACTCTTTAATAACTCATTTTTGATGACGCGATGTTTCTTGTAATTCCATTTTACTACGAATAATAATTTTACCACGACCAGTTTTATAAGCATTTAATATTCCATCCTTTCCTTGAATAATGCCGCCCGTAGGTAAATCAGGCCCTTTAATAATTTTTGTAATTTCTTTTAATGAACATTCAGGATTATTAAGACGATGAACTAAGGCAACAATTAATTCCGATAAGTTATGAGGCGGAATATTCGTTGCATAACCAGCAGCAATACCCATACAACCATTTAAAAGCAAATTAGGAAAATACGCCGGCAATACTGTCGGTTCAGTTTCAGAATCATCAAAGTTAGGGGCTCAACCAACAGTTTTTTTATCTAAGTCTTGTAATAAATACTTAGAAATTGCATTTAAACGCGTTTCGGTATATCGCATTGCCGCTGCTGAATCACCATCAATGGAACCAAAATTGCCATGACCATCAATTAGTGGTACTCTTAACTTTCAAGGTTGTGCCATTCGCACCATTGCTTCATAAATTGGAACATCACCATGAGGATGATATTTACCAATTACTTCACCAACAACCCGAACTGATTTTTTGTGAGGCCGATCAAAAAATAACCCTAAATTATTCATTGCGTATAAAATTCTTCTTTGCACCGGTTTTAAACCATCACGAACATCAGGCAACGCTCGTTCTTGAATAATATATTTCGCATATAAACCAAACCGTTCAGCAACAATTTCATCTAATTCGTGAACCACACTATTTCTGTTACTTCTCATTTCATCCCCCCCTTATATGTTATGAAGCAATAACAAAGTTATCTTCTAATGTAAAATTAATGTTAGCTTCAATTCATTTTTTGCGTTTATCACTATCATCGCCCATTAAAGTAATAATCTTTTTTTCAGCTTTATGACGATCACCAATAGTAACTTGCACTAGTTGTCTAGTTTCTGGATTCATTGTTGTTGTTCATAATTGATCGGCATTCATTTCTCCAAGTCCTTTATAGCGCTGAATTTCACTTTTAGTTTGTTTTTCCAATTGCTTATATAAATCTTTTTGACTTCAAGCATAACTAATTTCACTAGCTTTTTTGTTACTAATTTTATATAACGGCGGTAATGCTAAATAAATCTTTTGCGCAGCCATTAAAGGCTTCATATAACGATAAAAGAAAGTTAATAATAAAATTTGGATATGTGCCCCATCAACATCAGCATCCGTCATAATAATAATTTTATCATAATTAACATCATCTAAATCAAAATGCTCACCAATGCCGCCACCAATAGCATTAGTAATCATATTAATTTCAGGATTTTTTAATAATGTTGCTAAATTAGATTTTTCAGCATTAATTATCTTTCCCTTTAAAGATAAAATGGCTTGAAAACTTCGCGCTCGCCCCATTTTAGCAGTGCCGCCAGCAGAATCGCCCTCAACAAGAAATAATTCATTTTTATTAGGATTTCGGTTTTGCGCTGGTGCTAACTTGCCAATTAACATTCGGTCTTTTAAACCTTTTGATTGTCGTTGTCCTCTTGCCTGTTCGCGAGCTTTTCTTGTAGCTTCTCTTACTTCTCTAGTCTTAATAATTTTTGTTAAAATTTCATAAGCAACAGTCTTATTTTCTTGTAATCAAAAAGAAAATTGTTTAGTGACAACACTATCAACAATATTTTTAATTTCATTAGTTCCTAATTTACTTTTAGTTTGTCCTTCATATTGAATCATATTTTCAGGAATCCGTACCGAAATAACTGCTGTTAATCCTTCACGAACATCACTACCTTCAAAGTTTTTTTCTTTTTCTTTTAAGATATTTTCTGTTCTAGCATAATCATTAATAACTTTCGTTATGGCAGTACGAAAACCAACAACATGTGTTCCTCCATCAATAGTTTTAACATTATTAGCAAAACTAATAATATTTTCACTATAAGCATTAATATATTGCACCCCAACTTCTAATTGAACATTATCCATTTCACCTTTTAAAAGCATAATTGGACTAATAGTTTTTTCATCAGCAATTAAATATTTAACAAATTCCTCTAAACCATTAGTAAAACAAAATTGTTCTTCTTTTTTACTATGTTCATCAACAACAATAATTTTTAAACCACTAATTAATAATGCTGACTCGCGAGCTCGCTCACAAATCATTGAATATGAAAACTTAAAATTATTAAATATCGTACTATCGGGGCGAAAATGAACTACAGTACCAGTTTTTACTGTTTTACCAATTAATTTTAAATGTCGTGTTAAATGACCTCCATTTTTAAAACCAATTTCGTAAATTTTTTTATCACGATAAATTGTTATATAACAAAATTCACTTAACGCATTAACAACCGATGCCCCCACACCGTGTAAACCACCTGATGTTTTATAACTATTACCATCAAATTTACCACCAGAATGTAACATTGTAAAAATAACTTCTGGTGTTGATTTCCCTTTTTTATGCATTCCAGTAGGAATCCCCCGACCATTGTCTTCAACAATAATTGAATCATCTTTTTTAATAGTAATCTTAATTTCATTACAATATCCAGCTAATGCTTCATCAATCGAATTATCAAAAATTTCTCATACGAGATGATGCCACCCTTTCCTATCTTTTGACCCAATGTACATCGACGGTCGTTTACGAACACCATCTAATCCCTCAAGAATTTGAATTGAAGATTCATCATAGTTATTTAGCATTTTAATTCACCCCTTTATTGTTGTTAATTATTATTTACTATTATACTTATTAATAAAATTTAAAATATCTTGATATACTTGTTCTTTATCAATTTTATTTAAAATTTCATAACGCATTTCTGAATATAATAAAATGCTTGTTTTTTTAAAACCATATTGACGATATTTTCTTGCAGTTTTTTAACATCTTTACCAAAATTACTAACTGGATCACTCATTCCGCCAATAAAAAATATTGGTAAAGTTTTCCAGGTTTTAATAATATTTTTCTTTTTCATAATATATAATAAACCTGTAAACATATCTTTAAAATCACTAGCAATAAATATTTGTCCCGCTAAGGGATCATTTCTAAATTTTTCTTGAATATTTTTATCACGAGTTAGTCAAGCTAAATTATTATCTTTTTCTTTAATTTTCTTACTAAATTTTTTATAAATTAAATTATTAATAAAATCACTAGGAGCATGTAATGGTTGTCGCTTTTGTAAATATTTAGCAATAAATTTACCAATTCATAATTGCGTTTTTGATTTTCAAGTTGTTGCACAAATAACTAATGATTAAATAGTATAATAGTATAATATTGCATAATGTTTCGCTAAAAATGAACCCATTGATTGCCCGCTCTAACATTGTAATTCCTAATTTAGGATAATTATGAAAAATATAATCATTCACTACTTTTAAATCTAATACCAGCTTATCTCAACCATTCTTAACACTAAAAAAACCTAAGTGGTCTTTATCAGTAACCGTTTTTCTGTGTCCCCGAAGATCATTTCATTACCAATAACGATTCAACCATTAGCATTTAAATATTTAGCAAATTCATTATAACGAAAAGTATATTCACTAGATCCATGAATTAATTGCATGACCCTTTTAGACTTACTAACTTAATCTCATATATATAAATGAAGTTTACTATTATCAAACGATAAAATTTTTAATTCTTGCATTTTTTCATCTTCCTTTTCTAATAATTACTATTTTAAGTACAAAAATTAATTTCTGTAATGTTACCTTTAATATCTGATGACTAAAACTATTATAAGAATTATGTCACATACGGTAATTATATTATAAATTAAACAATAAATTTTAAATTAAACAATAATATAATAAAATTACCTTATATAATAATAATATAATATTAAAATTATAATATTAAAATTATAATATTAAAATTATAATATTAGAAAAGAGATGATTATATGAGTACTGCATCAATCATTATGACAACCTTAGGATGTGTTATTGGTTATTTAGTTGGTTCACTATCACCGGCAATTCTTATTAGTAAATATTATTTTAAAACCGATGTCCGTGACCATTATTCTAAAAATGCCGGAGCCACTAATGTTGCCAGAATTATGGGGACCAAATTTGGTTTAGTTATTCTTATTTTAGATGGTTTAAAAATTGGTCTTGTTTTAGCAATTGTAAAATTACTATCACTAATTAATTCACCAACCTTTACTCTTATTGAAACCTCAGTTTATATTAGTGCTGTTTTTGCTGTTTTCGGACATTGCTTACCAATTTATCATAAATTTAAAGGTGGTAAAGGTGTTGGACCCTTTTTAGGCTTTACACTTTTTCTTAATCCGATTTATTTTATTATTGCAACTATTGTATGATGAATAATATTTCTAACTATTCGCATTGTTTCTATTGCTTCATTAATATGTGCCATATCTATTTTTTGTTGCTCTTGAATTACGCAAATAAACAATTTGCCTGTAAATATGTGAATTAATCACCCCGAGTTATTTTTTTTTATTTATTTCCTAATTATTGAACCCAATTAATTGTTGGTTTGATCGTTTTAATTGTTATTTTACAACACCATCAAAATATTTATCGAATTTTTTCTGGACAAGAAAAACAATTTAGTAATAAAAAATAACACAAAAAATGCTCTGCTAAAATTTATTAGCAGAGCATTTTTCTATTTTTTAAAATTAGAACATAAAGTTCTTGAGCTCATAAAATATTCGATTGGTGGGAATTTTCCAAAAACTAAGAAAAAGACTTAAATAAAATTCGGTCTTTTTTAATTAATTTGTAGAAACCTATCCACTCTTTAATAAGAAAAAATTTATTACAAAACCTATTTTTAAACTGCTATATTTCTAAAAATATTCTTAAAACTAATTGTTATTTAATGTGCTGTTATAAATTTTACTTTTTTTATATCCTTCTCTATTAACTATACTTTTTTCTAATAACAAGACTGTTATTTAATTAAATTTCATTACGAATTTCTAGTGAAAGATACTTTTAGAAACATATTTTTAATTAAAGAAAAAAAGATCTAGATAATATCTAGACCCCCGGAAACTTTATACGACTTATAAAGGAAAGTACATTTATGAGAATATTTTAATTTAAATAAAAAATGGGGCGACTGATGGGAATTGAACCCACGAATGTTGGTTCCACAAACCAATGCGATAACCGCTACGCCACAGCCGCCATATATAATTATTTTTACTAATCGATAAAATTATATACCTATTTTAAAAGAATGCAAACTTATTCATAAAAAAGGTTGCGTTTAGTTTTCTTGGGTATTGTCTTGAAGAAGCAAAACAATCAGCTAATATATATTATTTAATTACTAAACTAACCCCGCCGTTCTTATTATTGTCATTTTTATCCACCATCATTTTATCATATTATTGAATTTTTACACAATAAAAAATTTTAAATGGACGCTTTTAGTTTTCTTAGGTATTTTTAGAGAAAGAAAAAATAATCATTTACTATAAATTATTTCAACATGCAAATTAAGCATATATTTCTTATGTGTGATTTCTGTTGTAAAAACTTATTTTAATGTTTTTTTATAAGCGTTTTGCTTAGTTTTTATAACCTTTTATTGAGATTTTGTTTGTTAGTATTAAATATTTTGTTTTGTTACTTATTTTTTAAATAAAATGATAATTAAATTGTGATTGTTTTTCTTTCAAAACTATTTAAATCTTTACCTGCCTAACAAAACTTTATGCGTCCAAATATGAAATTTTTGTTGTCAACAGAGCAGTAATAATATATAATGATTTTGTTATTTAAGACACCATGTGCGCCCATAGCTCAATTGGACAGAGTGCTTGACTACGGATCAAGAGGTTGCGGGTTCAACTCCTGTTGGGCGCACCATTTTATTTTAATACGGGAAGTAGCTTAGCTTGGTAGAGCGCTCGGTTTGGGACCGAGAGGTCGTAGGTTCGAATCCTATCTTCCCGACCATATTTGGGCGAGATAGCTCAGTTGGTTAGAGTGTTCGGTTCATACCCGAAAGGTCGAGAGTTCAAGTCTCTCTCTCGCTACCATAGTTAGTTATGTTTACTATTGAAAACAACTTTATTTTCTAAATAAAGTTGTTTTTTTAGTGTTTCTTTTCTTTTGGTTCTAAACTTTCCATATATTCAACAAAGTTTTGTACTTCTTCATAAATTTTTTCATAAGCTTGTTCTTCGGAATAATATTCATTAATGTATTCTAGTAAGTGTTCGAGAGTATATTGAAGTTCTTCATTATCAATTTCTAATTCTCAAAAGGCAATTAAATTGTTAGGAAGATAAATGCTATCATATTTGATAATGATTCTTTGTAATACTTCTCTAATAACATCAAAGCATCGCTGTAAGGGATTATCTTTTAAAAAGTATTTATAATATACAGGATATAATAAGTAATCAAAAAGATAATATTTATTTAAAGGAATATTAAAGTGACTATTGGCAATATGATTATTTTTAACTGACATTCGGTAGTATAGTCATTTAACTAGTCGTAAAGTTTGTAAATAATAAGTATTAGTGATTTTATTTTTTTCTTGAATATTTGTTGCTTCAATTTGTGGGAAACGAGTATAAAAATCACGACTTCTTAGGCGATAAAAAACACCTTCTAAGTATGTCTTTTTACTGCGAAGTGAATAATTATTAAAATGAAAATAACGAAATGTTGGAACTAATCTGAGATGAAAACCAGAGAAAATTTGTTTAAATAAAATAAATCCTAAATCAAAGTAGAAATCATTTTTGTCTATTAAATCTCATTCTTGAGTAATGAAGTGTTTAATTGCTTTACTAAAAAGAAAGTATTTAGCATCCTTTCAACGTGGAAAATCTTGTTTAAATTGACTTATTTGTCGTTTTGTAAAGCGATAACCACTAGATGGCATTTCTCAATGGTATCACTCATAACACATTAATAGGACATTAGAAGTGGTTATTGTTTTATGAGTAATATAAAATGTAATTTCATTTTTAACATCAATTATTGTATTTCAAGAACATTCTTCATCTAATAAAATTTCAATACAATCTTTTTCATTATTAAACTGAAAATTTTTAAAAATTTTTTTTAGTTGTTGATAAATTTCAAGAATTGCATTCATTTTTTGAGATGAATTACTATATATTTTAAGTTGTTCTTTAGTCATAATTTTCCATCTCTCATTTAATATATTTAATCTTATTATCTATTAATGGCAGTAAAAATAAAAGTAAAAGTTTTAGTTATTTTTCTAATTGTTGATAAGATATTTTGTAAATAGTAAAGCAGATAAATATTTTTTATTGTATAATTATTTTAAATTCAAGATGGTTTTTTAGGAAAGGATATATTTATATGAATAAAGAAAAAGATGATGAAAAAGATAATTCTTCTAAAAAATTTAAAGGTGGTTTTTTTAAAGTAGTTGCTTTTTACTATAAAAGTTATTTAAGGCAATGTTGTACCATAATATAATGCTTTTTACAGCCTTAGGGTCGGGTCCATTTGTGTCATTATCACCCCAAAAATAACGCAAAAATTAGTTAGTCTTGATGTTTTAGAAGAGCCTTATGCAATGTTAATTAGTTATGTAATTATTATCATTAGTCTTTATATTGCTTCAGGAATTTTTAATTTCTTTCAAAATTTTCTAGGAGGCATTGTTGCTAAAAAAATTGAAATTTATATTCGTAATAAAGTATTAAATAATTTAGTTGATTTAGATATGCAATTTTATGCGAATAAAAAAACTGATGAAATTTTAACTAAAGTTATTGCTGATACTGTTACTATTAGTAACCAAGCACAACAAATACCAATTATTTTTCTTTTAGCAATTTTTACTTTTATTGGAGCAATTGTAATTTTTTTAATTATTATTGTTAAATTAACTATTGTTGCTTTAATTGTGGCATTAACAATTTTAGTTGTATTATTTTATTATATTAGTGGTAGGGCGCATAAAGTTTTGTTAGGTAGGTAAAGAAAGATTTAAATAATTTTGAAAGAAAAACAATCACAATTTAATTATCATTTTATTTAAAAAATAAGTAATAAAACAAAATATTTAATATCAACAAACAAAATCTCAATAAAAGGTTATAAAAACTAAGCAAAATACTTATAAAAAAAATTAAAATAATTTTTTACAACAAAAATCATACATAAAAAATATATACTTAATTTGAATATTAAAATAATTTATAGTAAATGATTATTTTTTGTTTTTTAAAAAATACCTAAGAAAACTAAACGCGGCCATTAGTTCGTACTTTTAATAACTTAGCTAATGCGCATCAACATCTTCAATTAGAATTAATGAATTATTAAATGAAAAACCACAAATTAATCGTAATTTAGAGCAACCAATTATTAAGACTGTTAATGGAAATATTGTTTTTGATAATGTCAGTTTTTATTATCCTAATAGTGATCAACTTATTTTGAATAAATTTAATTATCATTTTGAATAAGGTAAGTCTTATGCTTTCGTTGGCGAAACAGGAGTAGGAAAATCAACAATTTCTAAGTTATTATTAAGGTTTTACGATCCTGCTATGGGAACAATTTACATTAATGCTGATCAAGATTAAAAAAAATTAATTTTACTTCTTATTTACAGCATGTTGGTTATGTTGAACAAGAACGACAAATTTTTTATGGTAATTTCTTTGAAAATATTAGTTATGGAGTTTTTAAAGTTACTAAAGAAGAAGTTATTTCCGCTTGTAAAAAAGCAGAGTTGCATGATTTTATTATTGGTTTAAAAAGTGATTATGATACTATTTTAGGTGAACGGAGATTTATTTTATCTGGGGGCCAAAAACAAATATTAGTAATTGCAAGAATGTTTTTAAAAAATCCTGAAGTTTTAATTTTAGATGAAGCAACGAGTTCTTTAGATAATATTGTGGAAAAAGAAATTCAAGAAAATCTTAATAAATTAATGAAAGGAAGGACAACTTTTATTATTGCTCATCGTTTATCAACGATTAAAGATGTTGATGAAATTCTTGTTTTAGAAAAAGATAAAGGTGTTGTTCAAAATGGTAATTTTTAAACATTAAAAAATCAAGAAGTTCGTTTTAAAGCGTTATATATTGCAGGATTAATGACTTAATTTAAAAAACTAGAGGTTGATTTATAAAATAATGATAATGAATCTAGAAATCGAGTAAAATGGTGGTTATAAAATGAAATTAATTGATGTTGATAAAATTGCTCATATTATTAAGCAAGTTGTATCAATAACACCAGGTGTTGTTGCGTTTGCTTATAATCATGAAAATAAAGAAAATGAAGATGCCATTGCTTTAGAAAAAGACATTACTTCAGCAATTGATGTTAAAAAAATTGAACAAAATCATTATGTGGTTAAAATTCATATCATTAGTTCGATTCATACTAATATTTTTGAAATTTTACAAGAAGTTCAACATCGTGTTAAATATGAGTTAGAAAAGCAAATGGAATTTGATAGTGATTTTAAAATTGATATTTGCATTGATGATTTAATTAGCGAGTAATATTTATTAAGAGAGGTAGGTGAGATAAAATGAAAATTGATGCAAAATTATTTAAAATCATGCTTATTAGTGCTGCTAATAACTTATATAATTATCATTTAGAAATTGATAAATTAAATGTTTTTCCTGTTCCTGATGGTGATACTGGAACAAATATGAATTTAACAATGGAAAATGCTATTAAAGAAATTAAAAAATATAAAACTTCTAATATTACCAAAATAGCAAATGTGTTTGGTCGCGGTTTGATTATGGGAGCTAGAGGAAATTCAGGCGTTATTTTGTCCCAAATTTTTCGTGGTTTTAGTAAAGGATTAGTTCATGAAGAATTTATCAGTACTAGCGATTTACTAAAAGCATGAACTTATGCTAAACAAGTGGCTTATAAAGCAGTTATGAAGCCTGTTGAAGGAACAATTTTAACTGTTATTAGGCTTGCTATTGATAATATTAAACTTGAAACTAAGGAAACAATATTACCATTAAAATTTATGAGTAAATTTTTAGAAAATGCTAACAATGCATTAGCACAAACCCCAGACTTATTACCAATTTTGAAAGAAGTTGGTGTTGTTGATTCTGGTGGTTTTGGATTAGTTAAAATTATTGAAGGAATGGTTTATTCATTAGAAAAAGGTAAAGAAATTAAAAAGAAAAAAAATTTAGTATTTAATGACAGTAAAGAAGTTGTTATTAAATTAGATGATGAAAATTTCGGTTATTGTACAGAAACTATTGTTATTTTAAGTGAAATGAAACAGAAAAATTTTCCTTTAGAAAAAGTTCGCTTTTCTTTAGAAGAACAAGGTTGTAAATCAATAGTTGTAGTTCAAGATCAAGATATTTTTAAAGTTCATGTTCATTCGTTAATGCCAGGGCAAATATTAGTTTATTTACAGCAATTTGGTGATTTTCAAAAAGTAAAAATTGAAAATATGGGTTTACAAGCAAAAAAGCATAATACAAAAATTAAAGAAATTCGTAGTTTAAGTAATCCTTGAGCAATTATTACTGTTGCGGCCGGTAAGGGTTTGGCAAAATACTTTATGAATGATTTACAAGCATCGTATGTAATTAGTGGTGGACAAACAATGAACCCATCAACTGATGATTTTTTAAAAGCGATTGAATTAGTTGATGCTAAGGATGTTTATATTTTACCAAATAATTCTAATATTATTTCAACTGCACAACAAGCAGCGAAACTAGAAAAGAAATCTAATGTATATGTTATTCCCACAACTTCAATTCCCGAGGGGATGCTTAGCATTCTTAGTTTTAATAAAGAAGAAAAAAGTGCTAAAAAAAATTTTAATAATATGAAAAATGCTATTAAAAAGATTGTGTCAGCAAGAATTACTAATGCTATTAAAACAACAACTATTGATGGTGTTGCTGTGAAAGAGGGAAATTATCTTGGTATTTTAGATAAAAAAATTTATAATCAAGAAGCAGATTTAGTTCTGGTAGCAAAAAAATTACTAAATAAAATGATTAGTAAATCATCATCACAATTGGTAACAATTTTTATTGGTGAAGATGCTAAACGACAAGATTTACGACTAATTGAAAAGTATATTGATGAAAACTTTGATGTTGAATATGAAAAAGTTGAAGGTGAGCAGCCATTATATACTTTTATATTTGGTGTTGAATAGATATAATTTAATTGTTAAAAAGAGGTAAAGTTTGTGAAAATTGCAGTAGATGTTATGGGCTCAGATTTAGGACATAAACCACTAATAAGTGGTGTCATAAAATTTTTACAAAAATATAATGACATTGATATTATTTTAGTTGGTAAAGAAATGATAATTAAAAAATATTTAATCAGTTCTAAATTAAATGAGAAATTATTATTGCGGATTAGTTTTAAAAATGCTAATGAAGAAATAATGATGACTGATAGTATTTTAGATATTAGAAGAAAAACCGATAATTCAATGAGTAAAGCAATTGAATGTGTTGCTAACAAAGAAGCTGAAGCGGTATTAACGGCAGGGGCCACGGGCCCCCTTTTAGCAGCTAATCATTTTATTTTAAAAGAAATAACTGGTGTTAGTCGTCCGGCTTTTATGGCGATTATGCCAACAAAAATAAAAAATAAACAAGTTGTGCTTATTGATGCAGGAGCTAATGTTGAAAATGATAGTAATGATTTAGAAATATTTGCCATCATGGCAAATATTTATGTTCAAAAAATTTGAGAATTATCGCAACCAAAAGTGGCATTATTAAATATTGGTACAGAAGAAAAAAAAGGCAAAGAATATCATCAAGAAACTTATATAAAATTAAGTAGTAATTCACAATTAAATTTTGTTGGTAATATTGAACCTAATAATTTTATGAATGGTGATATTGATATTGTTGTAACTGATGGTTTTACTGGTAATATTTCCCTGAAAGCAGTTGAAGGAACAGCACGAAATTTATTGCAAGTTTTACGAAATCAGTTTACTAAGAATATCTTTCGTAAGTTAGCATCATTATGTTTGAAAAAAGCATTTAATGAAGTTAAAGAAATTTTTGACTATCGAAATACTGGCGGAGCAATTTTAATTGGTGTTAATGGCATTGTTTTTAAAGCTCATGGCAGTAGTGATGCTAAAGCATTTTTTAGTACTTTAAAATTAGTTCGTAGAGCACTTTTAGAAGATGTATTATCACTAATTAAAAATAATGTTGTTAAAGAAGAAGGAAAATAAGGATTTATGTTTATTGAAGAGATTAAAATTTTGTTAAAAACATTTAATTTAGAACCACGAAATATTCATTTATATGAAGAAGCCTTGACTCATAGTTCATATACTAATGAAAAGCAATTAGATTATAATTATCAACGATTAGAATTTTTAGGTGATGCAGTGTTGCAAATGTATACAACATTATATTTATATCGAATAAATAATGATTTAAATGAAGGCGAGTTAACAATTTGACGAAGTCAGATTGTTAGAGAAGAAACCTTAGCACAAGTGTGTAGGTTTTATAAGATGAATGAGTATATTCTTTTAGGTAAAGGTGAAATTCAAACTGGTGGTCGCGAAAAAGATAGTATTTTAGGTGATGTTTTTGAAGCGATTGTGGGTGCTATTTATTTAGATTTAGGACAACAAGCAGTTAATACATTTCTAATGCAAACATTATTTAAAAAAATTAGAGATAAAAGTATTAATTTAGTTAAAGATTATAAAACTTTATTACAAGAATATTTACAAACTGAACGCAAAGACCCCGTTGAATATAAAGTTATTTTTGAACATAAAAATAAAAATAGTTATCAATATGTTGCTATTGTAAAAAGTGGTGACATTATTTTTGGTAAGGGAAATGGTAGTTCTCATAGTAAAGCTGAACAAGCAGCTGCAAAAGATGCTTATTTAAAATTAATTAAGATTGTTAAATAAAAGAGAGCCTGTCCAAAATTATGTGTCTCGATAATTCATTCTGAATTATACTTAAAAGAAGAAGAACAGAAAATGACAAAAAAAGTAAAAAAACCTGATGCAATTAATAAAGTTGTTGATTATTTTTTAGAAAATATTGATAATCCACAAGATTTATTTAAAGGCAAGACTATTTTTCAGGAATTTACCAGAAAATTAACTGAAAGAATGTTAAATGCAGAAATTAAAGATCATCTCGAAACAGATGATAACTATAACAAAAGAAATGGCAGAAAAAAACCATTATTACTAAAAATGGTTCAATCGCAATTGATGTACCAAGAGATTGAACCAGTACTTTTGAACCAGTAATTATTCCGAAAAGACAAAAAAGATTTGATAACTTTGATCAAAAAGTAATTTCTTTATATGCAAGAGGAATGACAATTTCTGATATCAAAGCACAATTACAAGAATTCTATCACGGAACAGAAATTTCAGAAAGTTTAATTAGTCAAATAACTGATGATGTTATTGAAGAAGTTAAAGTGTGACAAACTAAACCTTTAGAGAAGATTTATCCGATTGTTTATTTTGATTGTATTGTTGTTAAAGTAGAACAAGATAAACGAATAATAAACAAAGCAGTTTATCTTGTGTCTTAGGAATTAATATAAATGGCTTAAAAGATATTTTAGGAATGTGAATTAGTGAAAATGAGGGAGCCAAATTTTGACTGAATAATCTTACGGAAATGAAAAATCGCGGATTACAAGATATTCTTGTTGCTTGTAGTGATAATTTAACTGGGATGTCTGATGCAATAGAAGCTGTTTTTCCAAAAACACAACATCAATTATGTATTGTTCATCAAATTCGTTACTTACAAAGACCGCAAACTGGTAGCTAATGATTTAAAATCAATTTATACAGCAATTAATGAAGATACAGCCTTACTTGTTTTAGACAATTTTGCTGAAAAGTGAGATAAAAAATACCCCCAAGTTGCTAAATCATGAAAAAATAACTAAGATAATTTAATAATTTTTCTTGAATATCCTCAAGAATTTAGAATAATTATTTATACAACTAATAGAATAAAGTCTGTTAATAGTCAATCAAGAAAAGTCATTAAAAATAAAAAGATTTTTCCTAATGATTTATCAGTTTTTAAAATATTTTATTTAGCATTTCAAAATATGACTAAAAAATGAACAATGTCAATTCAAAATTGGGGTAGTGCAATTTCACATTTAATGATAAAATTTGAGGACAGGACAGAGTGAATTTAAGTTAATTACTTAGGAGGAGACCACAGTTAATTGCACAATCCCTCATAGAAAACCACCTTTCTTTGGGAATAATTTTAACAATTTTTAAATTTATTTATTACAAGTTTTCAATTTTAATTTCAAAATTATTTGTATTTCTTAATATGTAGTCTATTTTATTATCATCATAAGCAGGACTAATATTTCCTAAACTATCATATTTGCAGTCATCTAAATTTGTGCCTTTTGCTTTAATTGTTATTTTTTTATTAATTACTCATGTATTTCACATGGCGGTTTCTTGGCCGTCTGTATTTATTAGTTGCCTAATCTTATCTTGTTTGCTCTGATTATTTTGTAATTTTTGCGTAAATAAGAAACTAAGATTTTCTAAATTTCTTAATTCTGGTAATTTTTCATTTAGATTGTTATTATCTATTTTATTTATTTGAACTTGTGTAATATTATTTGTTGAATTCGAAATTCAAAACCTCACTTTTTCTAGATTTCTGATTTCAAAATCATAAACTTTATTTTTTTGTTCCATTAATTCATTTCCTTTTTTAGAACATCCAATCATTGGTAATATTGTTAACCCCAAAAGAGCTATTTTATTTAAAATTTTCATTATTTTAATTCCTTTATTACTTTATTTTTTCAATAGACTTGGTGGTACATAACTATAACATTTTATGCCCATTAGACTATAAAATTAATTTTCATCTTTGTATTTATCTAACATTTATCCTTCATCTAGGAAATAATATTATCAAAACAGTAGATAAAACTAAAGGTTATGTACCAAGTCTAATATATACATATTATAGCATGGGTATGGATGGTTTACAATAAGTTGGACCATAATTATTATATAGACTTCGAAATTATTAAGAAAGAAGGAATATAAAAATGGGAAATAAAACCTCATACTCTGAAGAATTTAAAAAACAAATTGTCATGCTATACAAAAATGGCAAAAATGTTATTAATTTAGGGAAAGAATATAATTTACCAAAACCAACTATTTATAGTTGAGTTAAAAATTATAATAATTCTGGTTCATTTAAAGCAAAAGACAATCGCACACTAGAAGAAAATGAAATAATAATAATAACTTTACGAAAAGAACTTAAAGACTTAAAAATGGAAAATGACATTTTAAAGCAAGCCGCGCTGATAATGGTCAAAAAATAACAATAATTAATAGCAATAAGAAAAAATATTCGATAAGAAAAATGTGTAAATTATTAAATATTTCAAAATCCAATTACTATTATCAAATTAATAAATACACAAGGAAAATAGTGAATAATTATAATCAAGAAATTATCAGTGCATTTAACGAAAGCCGCCAAGTCTATGGAGCTCGAAAAATCAAAGTAGTATTAGCTCATAAAAGTATTAACCTATCTAGACGCAAAATTAGAAACATTATGAAAAACAATAATTTGATATCAAAGTACACAAAAACAAGACTTAAATGCAAAAATATTCAAGTAAATGATCATCCAGTAAATAACATTGTAAACCGAGACTTTAATAATAGAAAAATAAATGAAACCATCGTTAGTGATTTAACTTATATAAAAGTGGGTTTTAAATGATTTTATGTATGTCTCCTAATTGATTTGTATAATCGCGAGATTGTTGGTTATAGTTCCGGACCAAATAAAAATACGGAGTTGGTTTATCAAGCTATTATGCGAATTACTAGACCATTATCAAAAATTGAAATATTTCATACCGACCGAGGTAATGAGTTTAAAAATAATATAATTGATCAATTATTATCTACATTTAAAATTCAAAGATCATTGAGTGCGAAGGGTTGTCCATATGATAATGCAGTTGCTGAAGCAACTTATAAAGTTTTTAAAACAGAATTTATTAATGGTAGAAAATTCAATGATCTTGCACAATTAGAACTTGAATTATTTGATTACATTAATTGATACAATAATCTTAGAATACATGGCAGTTTAAATTATTTATCTCCAGTTACTTTTAGAAAACAAATGTCTATATAAAAATTGTCCTAAAAAGGGTTGCCAATCCAGTAAAAATATTAGTTAAAATTAAAAAAAATTTAATAAAATTAATAATTTTTTATTGTGTAAAAATTCAATAATATGATAAAATGATGACGAATAAAAATGACAATAACGAGAAAGGCGGGGTTAGTTTAGTAATTAAATAATATAATTAGCTGATTGTTTTGCTTCTTCAAGGCAATACTCAAGAAAAATAAACGCGACCAATAATAATACCGTGAAAATATTTCAGAAAATAAGATAAAATAAGTTTGCATTTTAATATAAAATTATCAGAAATATTTTTTTACAAAAATTAAAATTTATTCTGAACATAAAGGAGAAAAAATGACACGCAATTACATTACAAATTATTCTAATAATCAAGATATATATAGTCGTGTTCCAAGAAATTGAATAAAATTAGCTCAAATTGCGGGAACATTTTTTTCATTATTAGGATTAATATTTTATATATACTATATGAAGGACATTTATAATTCGTTATCTAATAATGATTTTGTAAAAAAATCAATTGTATCATTACTATTATCTATTATTACTTATTTTGTATGAAAAAGTATTTATAATGCAATAATTATTATTCGTTTAGTAAATAAATGTTCAGATGAAGAATTATGTGCTAATCGTTATATTATTTCATCATTAAGTTTAACTATTGGTGGCTTGTTTACTCCTTTTTTAATTACAAGTTTTCCTAATGTTGATACTATGTCAACCATTAAACCTCGTTATTTTTTATCAAAAACAATGGGCTTTTGTACATTAATTGGAGCACCAATTTTAACTTTTTGTTACTTTTTTTCTTTATTGGTAGAAATAAATTCAGTTAATCCGGAATTTATTTTTAATACAAATTCAGTAATGGGGATAATTTCAATATTAGTTTTAATTATTGGTCTTATAACATTTATCTTAGGTCTAACAACTACAAAATTATTTTCTTCAAATAAATTAACTAATGATTTAGATTATAGTAATTATTCAAAATTATTAAAAATAATTTCAATAATTTGAATGACTATCTTAACAGTTGAATTAGTAATAGTTATTTTATTTTCAATAATACGTTTAATAAGTGCATTAGCAGATTTATTTAGAACAAGAGAAGAATCTGGCGGCATAATAATGGCATTTTTGGTCTTATTAAATTTATTTTTTACTATCTCGTGTGTATGAATGGTGATTTATGTTACTACTAGAACTATTGCTGGTTTATGATCAATTGATGGTTTTGTTAGAATTAAAAGATATAAACATAATAAATATACATATACTCAAAATATTTATTAAGCTTCTTGCGATACTATGATAATAATTGCAAATTAATTCATAAAGAAAAAATAAATAGTAATTTATTACAAATTGTAATAACTAATTCCAAATCATTTATTAAAACTGAGAATAAATTAAATAGTATTTGAGAAAATAAACATTATTGACGTCAAAAACAAGCATATGAAGAACTTATTAAAAAAATTATATAACAGTTTATTTAAGAATCAATTTATATAAAAAACAGAAATTTTCAAATAAAAATTATATAATTGTTTTGTAATTAAGTAAATAAAAAATGGAAACACAACTCTATCAAGAGTTGTGTTTCCATAGAAAATTATATATCAAAAAATTAATTTAAAAATAATGATTTATTATGTTTATTTGGTTTTTTAAAATAATTACCTATGGGAATATCAGCAGTATGATATTCTCTTTTTTATTTATCAAAAGGGAAATAAAGAAATGAAAAAATTACTTAGTTTATTAAACATATCAACTATGGCATCGAGTATACCGGCTCCGCTGCCCGCTAACGAAACATTAAAAAGAGTTAAACGAAATATTAGTACATTAACAACATCTAATTCAAACAACGACTATTTCTATCTACCACCAACAAAAATTAATATGTCTTATTTCGGTGATGTAGATGATGTTTCATCAATTTATGATTGATAAAAACAAAATAATGTTTATTTTAGTGCTGATAAAGGTGCTTTTGTTTTAAAACGGGGTTCAACAAGGCTAACCAAAATTAACGGAATAAATACGACTATTTATTTCGTTGCGATCGATAGTAATTATAACCTTATTGCCTTATCAGTAGTGGATTGGCAACCCTTTTTAGGACAATTTTTATATAGACATTTGTTTTCTAAAAGTAACTGGAGATAAATAATTTAAACTGCCATGTATTCTAAGATTATTGTATCAATTAATGTAATCAAATAATTCAAGTTCTAATTGTGCAAGATCATTGAATTTTCTACCATTAATAAATTCTGTTTTAAAAACTTTATAAGTTGCTTCAGCAACTGCATTATCATATGGACAACCCTTCGCACTCAATGATCTTTTAATGTTAAAGGTTATTAAAATTTCATCAATTATATTATTTTTAAACTCATTACCTCGGTCGGCATGAAATATTTCAATTTTTGATAATGGTCTAGTAATTCGCATAATAGCTTGATAAACCAACTCCGTATTTTTATTTGGTCCGGAACTATAACCAACAATCTCGCGATTATACAAATCAATTAGGAAACACACATAAAATCATTTAAAACCCACTTTTATATAAGTTAAATCACTAACGATAATTTCATTTATTTTTCTATTATTAAAGTCTCGGTTTACAATGTTATTTACTGGATGATTATTTACTTGAATATTTTTGCATTTAAGTCTTGTTTTTGTGTACTTTGATATCAAATTATTGTTTTTCATAATGTTTCTAATTTTGCGTCTAGATAGGTTAATACTTTTATGAGCTAATACTACTTTGATTTTTCGAGCTCCATAGACTTGGTGGCTTTCGTTAAATGCACTGATAATTTCTTGATTATAATTATTCGCTATTTTCCTTGTGTATTTATTAATTTGATAATAGTAATTGGATTTTGAAATATTTAATAATTTACACATTTTTCTTATCGAATATTTTTTCTTATTGCTATTAATTATTGTTATTTTTTGGCCATTATCATTATCAGCGCGGCTTGCTTTAAAATGTCATTTTTCATTTTTAAGTCTTTAAGTTCTTTTCGTAAAGTTATTATTATTATTTCATTTTCTTCTAGTGTGCGATTGTCTTTTGCTTTAAATGAACCAGAATTATTATAATTTTTAACTCAACTATAAATAGTTGGTTTTGGTAAATTATATTCTTTCCCTAAATTAATAACACTTTTGCCATTTTTGTATAGCATGACAATTTGTTTTTTAAATTCTTCAGAGTATGAGGTTTTATTTCCCATTTTTATATTCCTTCTTTCTTAATAATTTCGAAGTCTATATAATAATTATGGTCCAACTTATTGTAAACTATCCAGAGATTAAATATTAATGTTAGATTAATGGATTATGGATAAATAAATAAAAAGTAGTTTTTAAAAACTACTTTTTATTTTATAAAACTATAAAAGTATGATTGTTTATATTTCTTAATGTTTGATATAATTATTGAAAATAAGTAGGGGAGAATTAATGAAATCATTAAGTAAAAAATATGAGCATTTTGAAGTAGAAAATGGTAAATATGATTATTGATTAGAGAAACAATTATTTAGTGCTGATAATATTAATAATAAACCTGTTTTTAGTATGATTTTGCCTCCACCTAATATTACTGGTAAATTACATTTGGGTCATGCTTGGAATAATACTTTGCAGGATGTTATGGCTCGTTATAAAATCTTAACTGGTTATTGTGTTACTTGATTTCCAGGAATGGATCATGCGGGGATTGCTACCCAAATAAAAATTGCTGAAAGGATATGAGATGAAGAGAAAAAACGGATTACTAGTTTTTCTCGTGATCAGTTTATTGCTAAAGTTAATTTGTGAAAGGATGAATATGCTAATATAATTCGTGAACAATGAGCAAAATTAGGATTATCATTAGATTATCGTTATGAGAAGTTTACTTTAGATAGTGATGTTAATCAATTAGTTAATGAAACATTTGTTAAATTATATAATGATGGTTTAATTTATCGTGGCAAAAAAATTATTAATTGAGACCCACAATTAAAAACAGCGTTATCTAATATGGAAGTAACTTATAAAGAAGTTCAAGGTAAAATGTATTATATTGATTATGCTTTAGTAGATAGTGATGAAATGATTACAATTGCTACAACAAGACCAGAAACAATATTTGCCGATCAAGCCTTAGTTTTTCATCCTAATGATGTTCGCTATCAAAAGTATCTTCATAAGGAAGTTATTAATCCGGCTAATAAACAAAGAATTCCGATAATTGCTGATGAATACATCATAATGGAATTTGGAACAGGGATAATGAAATGTACTCCTGCTCATGATTTTAATGATTATCAAATTGCTAAAAGACATAATTTGGATTTAATTATTTGTATGGATTCTGGCGGCACAATGAATGCCGAAGCTTTACAATATGAGGGATTAGATCGTTTTGTTTGTCGGCAACAGTTAATAGGTGATTTAGAAAAACAAAATTTAGTTGTTAAAATTGCTGATTTTGTTCATCAAGTAGGATATTCAGAACGCAGTGATGTTATTGTTGAACCATATTTATCAGAACAATGATTTGTTAAAATGCAACCATTAGTAAATAAGGCTTTAAAATTACAAAATAGCGCTGATATGATTTTGTTTTATCCATCAAGATTTGCAAATATTTTAGATCAATGGTTAGAAAATATTCAGGATTGATGTATCTCCCGACAATTGTGGTGGGGACATCAATTACCAGTATGGTATCATCAAGATACTAAGGAAATTATTGTAGCCATAGCGCCACCTAATAAAGAAGAATGATTACAAGATAGTGATGTTTTAGATACTTGATTTTCTAGTGCTTTGTGACCTTTAATATTTGCGCAACAAAATAACGATAAATTATTTTTTGAAAAATTTTTGCCAAATTCCTTGTTAGTTACTGGTTATGATATTATTTTCTTTTGAATTAGTCGAATGATTTTTGAATCATTATATTTAGTTAATAAAAAACCTTTCAAAGCGGTATTAATTCATGGCTTAATTCGTGATGAACAAGGAAGAAAAATGTCAAAATCTTTAGGTAATGGGATTGATCCAATGGATATTATTACTGAGTATGGTGCTGATAGTTTACGATTCTTTTTATTAACTAATAGTACTCCGGGGCAAGATTTAGGATTTAATATTACTAAAGTTCGTTCTTCGTGAAATTTTATTAATAAACTTTGAAATGCCAGCAGATATGTGCTTTTAAATTTAGCAGATGATTTTAAACCAGTGAATAATATTTTAGATTTAAAATTAGAAGCTGTTGATTATTGAATTTTAAATAATTTTAATTTTGTTCTTGAAAAAATGCAAGCAAATATGGAGAAATATGAATTTGTTGTTAGTGGTAAATATCTTTTTAATTTTGTTTGAGATAATTTTTGTTCTTGATATATTGAGTTATCAAAAAGTAATTTACAAAATCCCAAAACTAAAGTGGCGTCAATTCAAGTATTATTTTATCTTTTAAAACAAATTATTATTTTATTGCATCCTTTAATTCCTTTTGTAACTGAAGAAATTTATCAAAAGATGTTTAATAATAAAAAATCAATTATGGAGGAAAAATATCCGATATTTTTAGAAAATATTTTCCCAGTAAATTATTTAATTAATGTTATTAACATTATAACAGTTATTAGAGAATTACGAGCAACAAGAAATATTAAGCATCATATTGCTTTAAATTTTAATTTAAATTCTGATAATCAAGATTATCAGAAATATGCTCAGGAAATTAATGGTTTTTTGCAAAAGTTAACTAATAGTCAAATGACAACTATTAATGAGAAAATATCTAATTTAGGACAAACAATCGCACTTCCTTTAATTGACGGAACAATTGATGTCTTTTTAGATATGACAATTAATAAAAAAGAACAAAAATTATTTATTCAAAAACAGTTACAAGATATTCATCATGAGTTAGAACGAAGTAAAACAATATTAAATAATGAACAGTTTTTAAATAAAGCACCAATTGCAAAAGTTAATGCTGAAAAGCATAAATATGAACAGTATGAGGAATTATATAAACAATTACAAAAAAAATTACAAGAAATTTTATCTTAGTTATTAATAAATATTTTAAAGGAAATTCATTATTTTATAAGTAATTTAATTACGGGTGAAAAAATGAAGAAAAATAAAATTATTATTTTTGCTATTATAATAATTGTTCTTATTTTAATGGAATTTTTATTATCTCATTTTTTTATTAATGCTGATATTAATATCATAAAACCATAACCAGATATTGTTACTAAATTAAGTATTGAGATTAATTTTTTAGTCAAAAATGACTTGCCGTTGCTAAGAAATATTTTTTCAAAAAAGATTAGTATTAGTAAAAATTAACAAAAAATTAATAAACAGCACTTAGTGAACATTATTTTTTATTATCAAGTGCCGTTGTATTATTTTCAGTCCTGGGCATCAAAAAAATTATTACAAGTTATTTACAATGATATTACTATTGAATTAAAACTATTTTCGCAAGACATTGCTAAAGTTTATATTGATGATATTGCTGTCGCTTTTTTGAAAGATATTTTAAAGTTAGAACGACGCATTATTTATTGACATTGTGAATATTTTATTATCTTCTTTACCCATTCAGGTTCTGGAATGGCAACCCTTTTTAAGACAATTTTTATGCAGACTGCCATTTTCTCTAAATTCAACGGGTGTTAAATAATTTAAGCTGTCGTGAATTATCATAAGAACAACCTTTATTGCTTAATGATTTTTTAATATTAAAGATTATTAAAATTTCATCAATGATTTTATTTTTGAACTCATTACCACGATCGGTATGAAATAAAATTATTTGCTTTAATGGTCGTGTTATCTTATGAAAAGCTTATTGAATTAGTTCGGCGGTTTTGTTTGGCCCAGCTATTATATCCAATTATTTCGCGATTAAACAAGTTAATTAATAAGCAAATATAATGTCATTTTCCTCCAACTTACACATGTGTTAAATCACTAACAACAACTTCATTAGGTTTTTTGTCATTAAATTCACGATTTAAAACATTACTAATTTTGGCATTATTAGCTGTTGTTTTATGATTACGATATTTTAATTTGGTGTATTTAGAAACCAAATTATTTTTGATCATAATGCATCTGATTTTTCGCCGCGATAAGATGATATCTTTTCTTATTAAAACAGCTTTAATTTTACGGGCCCCATAAATTTTGCGACTTTTATTAAATGTATTGACAATTTCTTGTTTATAATTATTAACTTGCTTGTTAGTTAGTGCATTTATTAGGTTGATAGTAATACGTTGATTTTGATAAACCCAAAATCTTACATATTTTCCTCACTGAATATTTGTTTTTGTTGTTATTAATTATTGTTATTTTTTGGCCATTATCAGTGCCGCTTGCTTTAAAATATCGTTTTCCATTCGTAATTGTTTTAATTCTTTTCGTAAGTAAATTAATTCATTTTCTTCATTACTTTGATATCTTTTGCTTTAAAAGAACCAAAATTATCGAATGATTTTATTTAATTAAAAAGGTCGCGTTTAGTTTTCTTAGATATTTTAAAAAAAAATAATCATTTACTATAAATTATTTCAATATGCAAATTAAGTATATATTTCTTATGTATGATTTTTGTTATAAAAAATTATTTTAATGTTATTTTTATAAGCTTTTTCCTTAGTTTTTATAATCTTTTATTGAGATTATGTTTGTTGATATTAAATATTTTGTTTTATTATTTATTTTTTAAATAAAATGATAATTAAATTGTGATTGTTTTTCTTTCGAAATTATTTAAATCTTTACCTATCTAACAAAACTTTATGCATCCAATTATTTTATTGTGTAAAAATTCAATAATATGATAAAATGGTAACGGATAAAAATGACAATAACAAGAGCGGCAGGGTTAGTTTAGTACTTAAATAATATAATTAGCTGATTGTTTTACTTATTTAAAGCAATACCCAAGAAGACTAAACGCGACCTCTAAGTTATCTTGAATTGTGATAGTAATAATGTTATTATACATAAGCCTGAAAAAAATAGGTTAATGTGGGAGAAAATATTTTTGACCACAGCGAGAACAATTATGTACAGGAGGAGGTGTTGCTCGTGGCTAAAAAAATTAAAAGAATTGTTAAATTACAGTTTAATGCGGCGCAAGCTAAGCCGGGCCCGGGGTTGGCTTCATTAGGGATTAATATGCCACAGTTTTGTGTTGCTTTTAATGGTGCAACAAAAACAAGAATGGGTGATGTTGTCCCTGTTATTATTACTGCTTATGATGATAAGTCATTTGATTTTGTTTTAAAAACAACCCCAGCAGCTGTTTTATTAAAAAGAGCAGCTAATATTGAAAAAGGTTCAAGTAGTAGTAAAAAAGAAAAAGTAGCAACGATTACTGAAGATAAAATCAGAGAAATTGCCGAATATAAAATAGTTGATTTAAATGCTAACGATATTGAGAAAGCAATGAAAATTATTGAAGGAACAGCAAGAAATATGGGAATTATTGTTGAAAAGCTATCAAAAGGGGAACAAAAATAGTTATGGTAATTATTAAAAAGAGTCGTTATTCTAAAAATTATCAAAAAGTATCCCAAATGTTTGATAAAATTAAAATATATTCAATTGATGAAGCTGTTTCATTAGTTAAAAAAACTTCAATAACAAAATTTGATGCTACAGTTGAGTTAGTTTTTCTTTTAAATGTTGATCCACGACATGCTGATCAACAACTTCGTGGATCGTTAGTTTTGCCGGCAGGAAGTGGTAAAAAACGAAGAATTTTAGTATTAACTAATAGTATGAATCAAGTGGCGATTGATAATAAAGCTGATTTTGTTGGTGGTAAGGATTTAATTGAAAAAATTCAAAAAGAAAATTGATTTGATTTTGACGTTATTATTGCAACGCCAGATATTATGGTTGAATTAGGAAAGATTGGTAAAATATTAGGACCTAGGGGTTTAATGCCAAATCCAAAAACAGGAACGGTAACTACTGATGTGCAAAAAGCAATTACAGAAGTTCGTAAGGGTAAGATTGAATATCGTGTTGATAAGCAAGGTAATGTTCATGTAATTATTGGTAAGGTTTCTTTTAGTGAAAAGCAGTTAAAGGAAAACTATCAAGCGATTTATGAAACGCTTAGAAAAGTTCGTCCCGCGGCCGTTAAAGGTGCTTATATAAAAAATATTAGTATTAGCACTACTATGGGGCCGGCGATTAAAGTTGCTATTGATAATTAAAGGGACGCACAAAGTTTTGTTATGCAGGAAAAGGTTTAAATAATTTTTAATGACAAGCAACGACAATTTAATTATCATTTTATTTAAAAAATAAGTAATAAAACAAAATATTTAATATCAACAAACATAATCTCAATAAAAGGTTATAAAAACTAAGCAAAATACTTATAAAAAAACATTAAAATAAGTTTTTACAACAAAAATCATACATAAGAAATATATACTTAATTTGAATATTAGACTTGGTACATAACCTTTAATTTTATTTACTTGGAACGGCAACCCTTTTTAGGACAATTTTTATATAGACATTTGTTTTCTAAAAGTAACTGGAGATAAATAATTTAAACTGCCATGTATTCTAAGATTATTGTATCAATTAATGTAATCAAATAATTCAAGTTCTAATTGTGCAAGATCATTGAATTTTCTACCATTAATAAATTCTGTTTTAAAAACTTTATAAGTTGCTTCAGCAACTGCATTATCATATGGACAACCCTTCGCACTCAATGATCTTTGAATTTTAAATGTAGATAATAATTGATCAATTATATTATTTTTAAACTCATTACCTCGGTCGGTATGAAATATTTCAATTTTTGATAATGGTCTAGTAATTCGCATAATAGCTTGATAAACCAACTCCGTATTTTTATTTGGTCCGGAACTATAACCAACAATCTCGCGATTATACAAATCAATTAGGAGACATACATAAAATCATTTAAAACCCACTTTTATATAAGTTAAATCACTAACGATGGTTTCATTTATTTTTCTATTATTAAAGTCTCGGTTTACAATGTTATTTACTGGATGATCATTTACTTGAATATTTTTGCATTTAAGTCTTGTTTTTGTGTACTTTGATATCAAATTATTGTTTTTCATAATGTTTCTAATTTTGCGTCTAGATAGGTTAATACTTTTATGAGCTAATACTACTTTGATTTTTCGAGCTCCATAGACTTGGCGGCTTTCGTTAAATGCACTGATAATTTCTTGATTATAATTATTCACTATTTTCCTTGTGTATTTATTAATTTGATAATAGTAATTGGATTTTGAAATATTTAATAATTTACACATTTTTCTTATTCAAATATTTTTCCTTATTGCTATTAATTATTGTTATTTTTTGGCCATTATCAGTGCGAATTGCTTTAAAATGTCATTTTCCATTTTTAAGTCTTTAAGTTCTTTTCGTAAAGTTATTATTTCATTTTCTTCTAGTTTGCGATTGTCTTTTGCTTTAAATGAACCAGAATTATTATAATTTTTAACTCAACTATAAATAGTTGGTTTTGGTAAATTATATTCTTTCCCTAAATTAATAACACTTTTGCCATTTTTGTATAGCATGACAATTTGTTTTTTAAATTCTTCAGAGTATGAGGTTTTATTTCCCATTTTTATATTCCTTCTTTCTTAATAATTTCGAAGTCTATATAATTATGATCCAACTTATTGTAGCCTATCCATAGGCTACAATAAGTTGGATCATAATTATTGTAGAAACCATATACATATGACAAGATTTTGGTTTTTACAAATTTGCTATTAATTTTAATAAATAAATACGGGCTCATTTATTTATTACAAGAAATATAACGTTAAATTAATATTTATTATTTTTAGTTATGCCTTGTATTTTTTTGTGCCTTGTTACTAATAAACTAAGTTAATTAGTAAACGAAGTTTACTAACAAATTTTGTTAAACATAAATGTTTAAAAAAATAAATATTTAACTAAGTTAAAAGACTAAGTAACTAAGTTAAATATAACTTAATTTAGTATAACTAAATATATTTATAAGGAAGGTATGTATATGCGAAATATTGAAAATATTTTTTTAAATACTGATAAATATCTTTTAAAAGAAACGCAAAATGCAGTATTTATTAAAGCACCAGCAATTCCCTGATTGTATGAATCTACTGGTATTTAGTTTTCAAAACGATTTGTTTATAAAGGAAAATATGAGAATCTTATTTGTATCGGAATAATTAAAGATGGTGAGTATCAGTTGGTTTTAGTTAACAAAAAAGGTCAAGAATCTAGTTTGATTTTAGGTCATGAGCTGTTAGGTTTTTTTGTCGCCGAGAAAGAGCTTGCTAAAAAGGATGTAAGTTTTAATTATTTTAAAAATTCATTTTAAAGGTGTTTTAAGGCATTTTAAGAATATAGGTAAAGAAAAAAATATTGGTTTAAAAGATTTTAGATTGGCTTTTAAGGTGTTTGAACGGCGCGGAAAGCGTATGCTCCGCTCCGCCCGCTAATTATCAATGCTTGTTGAGGTTGTTGAACTAAGTTATTGCAAATTTTTTAAATTTTGAATTAAGTTTAAGGATGGAAAATTAAAATGAAAATGTGATTTAATGTGGATGAGCCCGGTAAAGATTATTATCAAAATTTTATATATTCTATTAATAAAAAAACTGGATTAGAACAAAAAATTTGAGCGTCTAAATCTGCAGTTGAATCTGTTAAAACTGGTTTAGTCGGTGATAATTGACTTTGTGTTAATATTGCATATTAAAAGATTAGAAAATTAAGGAGAAAAGAAAGATGAGTATATTTGGATTAGTATTTTTTACGATTTTAACATTATTACTAGCATATTATATTGCGGTTAATATTTATCGGTTTTTTAAAGATAAAAAGAAATATGGTAGTGAAGCAAAACAGTTGCCAAAAGATTTTACTTATGCACAACGAATATTTATTGCGAAGTTTAAGTGAAGTTTATTAGAACAAGATGAAAAAGAAATTAAAAATTAGGTTTAGAAAATGTTTAAAAAAATAATTATTGAGTTAATTGAATTAATTTATCCAACCGCTGATTTACCGCCCCAAGTTGTATTTTTGTTTTCAATTTTAATAATTGTAATGCTGTTTTCGGCCATTATTTTTCTACTCTTTTGACCTTTTAAGTGGTAATTATTATGTTTTTAGTTGCTTGAAAAGATTTAGATTGAGAAATGACAAAATTGTATTTTTGGGATTTATTTATTCAAATTACAGTTATTCCGACGCGAGTTTCTGGCAAAGAAATTGATTTAACTCAAAAAATACTTTGACTTTTAATAGCGAATATTGCCTTTTGAATGGTATTAATAGTCATCGTCTTATTTATGATTATTTTATTTTATAAGGTTAAATCATATTTTGTTTAGAAAGGGGGTGATTATATGTTTAGAACTTTTTTTGATGTAACAACACCACCGGTAACAATTACTGGTGAACAAGCGGTTACTAACTTATGAAAAGCATTAATTAAAGCATTTGGTAATATTTGAACTGATATTATTGGTGGTAATATGCCAAATGTCGTTAATTTCTTTGCTACATATTGAGTTTTCTTGCTTGGTGTGATTATTGGTTTATTTTTAATTGCTTTCAAAATGTTTGAAAAATTAATGCCTGGCAGATAGTAATAAAAATAAGGAGAGTGTGATTTAAGTGATGCTATTGTTTAAAAAAATAAATTTAAGATTATATGATTTTGTCGCTTTAAATCGCACTTTATTTATTATTACGTGATTTTATGGTGCGATTTTGCATTATTATAATCCCCAAAGTTGATGAATGTTATTTGATATTATTTATTTATTAATTGCTTTGTATATTCTATATACTAAAATTTCTCATTTTTTTGCTCGTCGTAGTTTTATTAATTTCTTATTAAATTCACCCTTAAATTTAGTAATTGGTGCCTTAGGAACTGGAAAAATTGCTTTAATGGTTTTAGCTTCTTACTTATTGAGTGGTTGAAAAACGATTTCTACTTTTTCGATTACCAATAAACAAATGCTTTCATTAGGACATATGTCTTTATTAGATTATAATTATCCAATTTTAGATGAAAAACATTTACTGTTATGAGATGAAACTAACTTATTTTTAGAAGGAACTGATTATAAAGAAAATGATAGGGTAGCTCAAGGTTTACAAGAATATTTCGCTTCGGCTCGAAAATTTACCCATATCGTATCGTATTAGCAAGCGGACAACGAGCCGAACATATATGAATTAAAGTTCGTGATATTGCGAATTCAATAATTGTTGGTATTAGAAAAAAACCAGTTAGTATTTTCCGGCCCTATTTACAAGTTATTTACGGCACTTTTAAATCGGTAAGCGAGTGCGAGCAATGACGATTAACGCTAATTAATGCTAAAAATGATAAAAAAGGTCGCAAAATCAAGTATCGTAGCATTCCAGAATTAGACATTTATTTCTTTAAATTGAAAATTCCGATGTCAATTTTAAACCTTTATGATAATGATAATAAATATTTATCATTCTTGCGTGAATTAAGTAATCGTGCTTTGAATGATAAATATCAACATAAATTTTGAAATGATAATGTAATGGATATTGAAGCATTAGAATATTTAAAAATGGAAAAATTCAGCAAGATACTTACTAAGTTAAAAAATAATCTGAATAAGAAAAACAAGTAAAGGGGTTTAAAAATGGAAAACTTAGAAAAAATGGCTAGTTTGATTGGCGATATGTTTTATAAAGTTTTTGATTTAATTTGAACTTTAACCATTCCCGGAACAGATATTCGCATTATTATTTTTCCGCTAATTATGCTTGTAATAAATCTTGTGATTGGTGGCATTTTAGGTATTCATATTGAACGACCAAAAGTTGGCTTTCGTAAAAAATATCGAAAATCAGTTGCTGATTGAGGAGTCAATAAACAAGTTGGTAATTTTCACCACAAAAAAGCGGTCAAATTACCACAGTTAGACAAAATAAAAATTTTAAATCGTGAAATCAAAGGAGTAAATAAATGTGTTTAAATTAATAATATTATTTATTCTTGTTTCTGTTTTTTCTATTTTTGCTTTAGGTGATTTTTTAGGTTTATGAGCATATGTTCGCGAGGGTTTAGAATATTTTAATAATATTTTATCAAAAAATATTAAAATTTTAGATTTGTTTAAACCAATAATAAGGTTATTTTCTCAACATCCGATTTTCCAAATTTTAGGAACGATTTGTATTTTATCAACAATATATTTAATTTTAAGAGGACCTACTGAATAGAAAAATATTTTAAAAGGAGTTAAAAAATGAAGAAGTTAAAGAAAATATTAAGTATTAAATGATTTAAAAGCGTTTTAGGTTTTATGCATTTTTTTATTATATTTCATACTGTCATGGTTATAATTTGAGTATTTTTAACAAAAATTCGAACTAACACAGATGAGTTTTTTAAAGATTTTATATTGTTTGATTTTCAAAATGTAGTTCTTAAGGTGTATTTTTGATTATTAATCGTTTATTTGTTAATAACTGGTATTAAGTTAATTATTAGGGGTTATTATTTTAATAAAGTTTTTAGAAAGCATCAAATGCAAGTTGTTAATTGTGAATGTTCACAACATAATCAATATAAATTTTCTGATGCTTTTAAAGCGATAAAAAAGAGTTTTAAGGTGTGATGAAATGCATAAGATTATTTCTTGATTTATTATTATAATGTTTATTAGTTTGGTACCGCTAGGGGCTTTCTTTGATACAAAACAATCAACAAAACCTAATATGGAGCATTCCTTTATGAAACGACAAAAACGAGCCACAAACCCTAGTCAATGTGGTAATAGTTGTAAATTGGAGTTTGTTAGTTTAGATAATACATTATTTCAATATCCATATTCATTGCAAAATATAGGCAATTTAATTTTTTATGGTGGTATTAGCCCCTTACCTAGTGATATAAAAGAACGATTTAAATATCATAATTATATAAGTTTTGAAATTGAGAAAGGTGTTGTCCTTGATAAAATTGTGAAATTTTATAAGGATAATGGAGTTTATGGCACTCATAAGACTAGTATTGGTTATTTAATTGATAAGATTATTAATGTTAAATTTTCTATTAGTTTTAAAAGTACTGATTATTATATAACTTCATTTTCGGCTGAAATGTCTCCTCTGCCTGAAAAAGATAAAGAGCAACCGTAACCCACCACGGAAATAACTAGAAATGATGGCGAGTATGATTATATTCAGTTTCAAGATAAATTAGATTATTTAATGGTACAACGGCGAGATTTTGATAAATTTAATTACTCTTACCTATATTGAGTTCCGATTTTTAATTTTTTTGACGATAATTTTAAATATATGAGTGAAATTTCAATTAAATTAAATGGTTTTAAACAAAATAGTAAATTTAGTTTAAGTCGCAAAAATTCATATCTTATACCTGTAATGATGGAAGAAATTATTTTTAGAGAACTTTCTTTTTCTAGTTTTGGCGATGTTATTACTGTAAAAACTGAACATATTAATTATGGGGGTTTTAATGAGTTTTTAGAAAATGGTAAGTCACTTTGAAAGGTTAAAACACGAACAAGTTTTGGAAAAGACTTTATCAACACTTTTTTTGGACAAGTTAATTATTATGGTAATAATTTCCATTTTTTACGCTATGATGACAAATTAAAGACTGATTTTAAAGATTTTATACTTTATTATCAAAAAGATTTAACTATTGATTTTATTAATGTAATGGGTTATTTGATAAAATTTATAAAGTTTTAGGTGGTTTTTTCGTACAATTCTTTTATGCAAGTTTTGATATGGATGTTTCTACTTATGTAGAATTAGATTACAAAGGAATGCAACAAATCCCTAAAAATGTTTTACAAATGGGCTTTTTCTATCGTTCCTTAATTACTTTTTATCCCAAACAGTATTTAATTAACTTTGGTTCAACAATCGAAAATAGTAAGAATATGATTTTTCGTTCCTATTTCTTTGTTAAAGATAAACAAATTGCCAATGGTTTTAATACTGGTAAAAGTTCTTATCAAATAGATTTTAATGTTTTAAAAGCATATGATAACCAATTATGGAATGCTATTAGTAATAAACTGCATTTTTACAATGCCAAAGTTGATGTCATGTATGGAATTAATATTTTTACACTGACTTTTCCACTATATAAAAAGAAAGGTGAAAACACTGAATATCATTATTCTTTATACGATTTTAACATTTTGAATTCAACAGCTTTTATTGGTGGCGGAATAAGTGGTAATATGGATGACTTAATTCCTACGCCCAACTTGCTGTTCTTATTGAGGTTTATTTAGTGCCATATCGTGTGGTATTCAGCACGCTTCTGTTAGCCTGTTAAATTGATTACTTGGTCTTTCGGGGATTAATCTTTTAATTCGCCCCCTTGCGGATATTGCCAAAACAACAATTAATTTTACCAAAACCGCCTTTCCGGTGTTTGAAGTTATTCCGGCATTTCAGATGTTATTTGAATTTGTAGTGCCATTAGCAATCTTATTAATGATATTAAAAAAGTTTTCTTAAATATCTCTAATTATTATATAATGTAATTTCTTTGAAAGGAGGATTTTTATTTATGTGAAAAAAAGTTTAACCGCATTAAGTTTAATAAATGTAATATTAGTTTCTGCTTGTAATTCTGTTAATAGTAAAATTGAAAAAAAATATGATTTGGAGTTTGTTAGTTTAGATAATACATTAATTCAATATCCATATTCATTGCAAAATATAGGCAATTTAATTTTTTACGGTGGCATTAGTCCCTTACCTAGCGATATAGAAGAACGATTTAAATATCATAATTATATAAGTTTTGAAATTGAGAAAGGTGTTGTCCTTGATAAAATTGTGAAATTTTATAAGGATAATGGAGTTTATGGCACTTATAAGACTAGTATTGGTTATTTAATTGATAAGATTATTAATGTTAAATTTTCTATTAGTTTTAAAAGTACTGATTATTATATAACTTCATTTTCGGCTGGAAAACCCTAATTAACTAATAATTTAATAAATATTTTTGAAAATCGTATTTTTTGTAATGCGATTTTCTTAATTTAAGGAGTTTAAAAAAATGAAATATATTATTTCCCGAGCTGATTTAGCTGATTTAAAAGCAAAAGTTCAAAGTTGATTAAGTGCTAATTGTCATAATCCTTATTACTATAAAACTAAAAAACGCATTACGGCCTATTTAAATTTATGCACTTATTTCTATATTCAAGAAACTACTTTAACAAAACTTATTAAAAAATATTTTAAGAATGCGACGAAAACTTTTTATCGTTGAGCACAAAAAATTATGACTGGTTATTATGCTGACAATTTAGATTCGTTATTGTTTAAAACTACAAAACCACAAAGTTTAAATTATCAATATAGTTTAAATTCTCGCAAAAAAGTATGTGATTTATATTTTGATTACAAAAATCTTCAAGCCGGCGGAATGTATTCTTTATTTAACAATTTAAAAATCGGTTTTCACGATATTAAAAATTCAGAAGTTCCTAAAAACATCAAAACCTTTTATCGCTGAATTAAATCTGACTCTCGTTGAAAAGAATTAAAACAACAAATCAAACAAACTAAACGCCATTTTAAGCGTCATGAAGTTCTCCGATATCGGTCTTTTACAAATGGATGCCAAAATCATTACTACATCAAGTTTTCCGGTTGATAAAAAATATTACATTTATGATTTCATTGACGAAATGACACGCATAGCACATTTGGTTATGTTTATGATAGTTTAGTTTAGGAACTAACAATGCCCTTAATGCCGTGCAAAGAGCAATAAAAAATTTCGGAGAACTTGGCATAACCATTAAACGCCTTCGTACTGATAATGCTCCCGAATTTACTACTACTAACTGAAGTAATAAAAAATCGTACAAAGTAAAAGAAAGGGCTTTTACAACCTTTCTTTCGAGAAACGGAATTGTCGACGAAACCACACCGATTCGTTCGCCTCAATCTAATGGGAAGATCGAACGATTTCACCAACATTATAACAAATTATTTTATTCCAAGGATAAAAAATTAAATCAAAATGAACTTCAACATTATTTAAATAAATATTATTACTTTTATAATTTTGAACGCCCTCATTCATCACTGCAAAATAAGTCGCCATTTCAAATATTACAAAAATTTTTAACAAAGTAATTTCTAGAAGTTTAAATAATTATTTTTTACAAAATATTTAACTTGTTGTTCTAAATTATGATTAAAGTGGTTATTCCTAAAATACTTAATATTTTCTCATTTTTATTTTACTTCATGAAACTCAATATTACTATCAAATCCTTGTTTTAATGCCCTATTTGCATTTCCGTTAAAAGTTATACTATCGTTATTATTTATAGTAATTTCTTGTGGTAAAAGATTATATTGTTTTAATTTTTGCATAATTTCTTTAATTGAAATTTTAAATGATTTTTCTTCATTACTTTTACTTGTTATTTGTGAAGTAATTTCGCCATAAATATTTTGTGTTAATTTTAATGTTACTTGTGTTAAAACTTCATCTAATGAAGCAGTAACTTTTATTTTTTGGTTTGGGTTAACTTCAATTTCTTGTGACGGTAATTCTACTTCTGAAGCTTCTTTATATTCATTTGTTTTACTGTTTGAAAAATCAAATGTATTACTTAAAGTTTTTGCTTCTGAGGATGTATTTGTTTCGGAAGAACCATAAGAACCTCCGGCTCCGATTGTTTCAGAAACATTAGAAAAAGGTCATATTCCTCCACTTGCATTTAATTTAATATTTCAATTATGTTCCATACTTGAAGTAGAAGTTTTTTCTATTCTTGTTTCTTCACTTTTTGTTTTACTTAAACCTGTAGTAATTTGAGAATTTACGGTTGTTTCTTTTGTGTATTTACAACTTGGGGTTTTCATATTCTTTTTTGTAGGTAAGTTATGGAATAATGTGGTTGTTCCAAAACAAATACTTTTACTATTTTTAGTGTATGTTGGTTCAATATTTTTTGTTGCTGTTACATTTGAATATATTAGATTACTTGTATTAATATTTTTAATTTCTTTTATAGTAATTCCTTGATTTTTATCTCTAAAACCTAAAAATATACCTTTTTTAATTAATTCATCCAAATTAATTATTCTATTCATTTGATTATTTATTGAATAATATATTTTCTTTTCACCAAAGTACTTATCACTATCGATTTTTGCTCTGATTGTTGCAAAAATATTACTTTTTTCTTTAACTTCTAATTGTGAAATATCTAAATTGGGATTTAAATAATTTAATTCATTTAAAATTGCTATATCGCTATTATTATTTAAATTATGTAATGATTTATTTCTAATAATATTTTTTAAATCTGGTTTAACTGTAAAACTAACTTTTTTATAATTTCTATACTTATTTGAATTATATCCATTAATATTTGCATAAGTAGCTGTTATATTACTAATTCCAACTTTATTAATATCTAAATTAGGATTTACTTTTTTTACAGCATCTAAAATAGTATGTTTATTATTATTATTTAATCAACCTAAATTTGTATTTGTAATAATATGATTTAAATCACCAAAAGAATCATATGTAACTAAATTATTATTTTTAATAAAAAATGTTTTAGTATAATCTCAACAACAACTATCTACATGAGCATATCTTGTTCAATTATTTATGTTATCGATATTAAATCAAGTTCTTCATGGTTCTTTTGTATAAACCACAATTTTATATCCATTTTCATAATTTATTCCATTTTTTAAATTATTATCTTCAATAACTTTTTGCATTCAATCTCTTGTGCCGATTTCAATATCTTTTATTTTATAATTAGAATTATCAAAAATAGTTATTTGTAAATATTTTGTATTATTACCACTTGCAAAATATCTATGAAAATAAGAACTATTCCCCGTAAATTCTATTTTAGAACTATATGGATTTAATTTAATTTCACCTTTATATCAATCATCATAACCATAAAATTTAATTTTTCTGTTACCGCTTGCAAAAGAACCATATTCATAGTCATTGTCTCTTTTATTTCTATTTAAATTTTCTAAATTACTTGTTTGTAAATAATTAATTTCATTTTTTTCTGAAGCTGATGCATTTCCAACAATTCCTGACATTCCACCTCCTGCTATTGTTATTGTTCTCAAAATTCCTAATAATTTTTTCATATTAATTAAATCCCTTTCGTGAATTTTTACTAATTAATAAAATTTGTCAAATAATCAAACAATCTTTCTCCAAATTTAATCTGCAATTTCTTTACCTTGGATTTTAATTATAAACCATTTTAAAAAATTTCCTGTATTATTTGATAATTTATCATCCCTTTTTTAAAAAACTTCTTGTTCTTGTCATAAGTCTGTGGTATATTACATTTGATCATAATTATATAGACTTCGAAATTATTAAGAAAGAAGGAATATAAAAATGGGAAATAAAACCTCATACTCTGAAGAATTTAAAAAACAAATTGTCATGCTATACAAAAATGGCAAAAGTGTTATTAATTTAGGGAAAGAATATAATTTACCAAAACCAACTATTTATAGTTGAGTTAAAAATTATAATAATTCTGGTTCATTTAAAGCAAAAGACAATCGCAAACTAGAAGAAAATGAAATAATAACTTTACGAAAAGAACTTAAAGACTTAAAAATGGAAAATGACATTTTAAAGCAAGCCGCACTGATAATGGCCAAAAAATAACAATAATTAATAGCAATAAGAAAAAATATTCAATAAGAAAAATGTGTAAATTATTAAATATTTCAAAATCCAATTACTATTATCAAATTAATAAATACACAAGGAAAATAGTGAATAATTATAATCAAGAAATTATCAGTGCATTTAACGAAAGCCGCCAAGTCTATGGAGCTCGAAAAATCAAAGTAGTATTAGCTCATAAAAGTATTAACCTATCTAGACGCAAAATTAGAAACATTATGAAAAACAATAATTTGATATCAAAGTACACAAAAACAAGACTTAAATGCAAAAATATTCAAGTAAATAATGATCCAGTAAATAACATTGTATGTAAACCGAGACTTTAATAACAGAAAAATAAATGAAATTATCGTTAGTGACTTAACTTATATAAAAGTGGGTTTTAAATGATTTTATGTGTGTCTCCTAATTGATTTGTATAAGCGCGAGATTGTTGGTTATAGTTCCGGACCAAATAAAAATACGGAGTTGGTTTATCAAGCTATTTATTATGCGAATTACTAGACCATTATCAAAAATTGAAATATTTCATACCGACCGAGGTAATGAGTTTAAAAATAATATAATTAATCAATTATTATCTACATTTAAAATTCAAAGATCATTGAGTGCGAAGGGTTGTCCATATGATAATGCAGTTGCTGAAGCAACTTATAAAGTTTTTAAAACAGAATTTATTAATGGTAGAAAATTCAATGATCTTGCACAATTAGAACTTGAATTATTTGATTACATTAATTGATACAATAATCTTAGAATACACGGCAGTTTAAATTATTTATCTCCAGTTATTTTTAGAAAACAAATGTCTATATAAAAATTGTCCTAAAAAGGGTTGCCAATCCAAAGTTACTTTTAATAAAATGTTAGATATTTTATAAGTAGCTGAAATAGAAAAATTTAAAAAAGATGGTAAAAATAATAAATTATCCTTAGAAAATCGGTTATTAATGACTTTATCATATTGACGAGAATAACGTACTTTTTTTTCATCTTGGTAAAAGTTTTGATATTAGTGAATCTAGTTGTTATCGAAATATCAAATGAATTGAAGATATATTAATTAAACACTCTGATTTTCAACAAGTTGCTGGTAAAAAAACGCTAATAAATGATTATTTTAATGATAAAACAATTATTATTGATGCAACAGAAACACCAATTCAACGCCCAAAAAAAGACAAAAACAATCTTATTCAGGAAAAAAGAAAAAACACACCATTAAAACACAAGTAATTATCGAACAAGAAACCAAAAAAATTATTGCAACAAATTTTTCGCTTGGAAAAAAACATGATTATGCTTTATTTAAAGAATCAAAAATCTCAATTTTAAAAAATACCAAATTAATAGTTGATAGTGGTTATCAAGGAATACAAAAAAATCATAATAATGTTTTAATACACACAAAGAAAACAAAGAAAAACCCTTTAAATAAAGCACAAAAACAACATAATAAAATAATTTTAACAATGAGAATTGTTATTAAAAATATTTTTGCTGTTCTTAAAAAATTTAAAATTATCACAGAAAAATATCGTAATCGTAGAAAACGATTTAGTTTAAGATTTAATTTAATTGCCTCAATTTATATATAATTTGCAATTATTATAGTTAGCATAGAAGATTTATTTAAAATTAAATAATTTAAATAATAAAATCATTTTTTTATTGTGGCAAAATATTAAATTTTTAAATAAAAGACATAATTAATTAAAATTATAAATTGCTATTAGTGTCTTTTTTACAAATATTTGCAATTATTTTGATAGGTTATGCAAGAAGTCTACTTCTTCAAAGCAATACCTAAGAAAACTAAACGCAACCACCTAAAATTAATTATTTAAAAAATGTAATGATTACGATATAATCATTATGTAATTTAAAGATAATAAAAGAAGGTAATTATTTTGCAACTATTTCTAAGTAGTGAAAAAGATTATATTAATATTTTAGGTCAAAATTTATTAATTCAACATTTAATTATATCTTGTATTATTATTGGGATAGTATTTATTGCAATTATTAGTGCAATTTTATTAGTTATTAGTTATCGCAATCGTAATATTAAAAATTCATCTTGAGAAAAGTTTAAAAATGAAAAATTAATTTATAATATTGAATCAGAAATAATTAAAATGAGGCAAGCATTAAAAAATAAATAGTTATATTTTTATAAGGTAGGCAATAAGATATGTCATGAAAAGAAAAAATAATGGATAAGTTTTTTAATAAAGTAGAACAAAAGCGACTTAATGATAATAAATTAAAGGCAGAGCAACTTGATCCATATTTTCCTTGCGAAAGAAAACAAAAGCAAAATGATGTTCCTCGAGTATTATTAATCGGGGCTGTCCAAAATTCTGTGTCTCGATAATTCATTCTGAATTATACTTAAACGAAGGAGAACAGAAAATGACAAAAAAAAATAAAAAAAGAACCTGATACAATTGCTAAAGTTGTTGATTATTTTTTAGAAAATATTGATAATCCACAAAATTTATTTAAAAGTAATAATATTTTTCAGGAATTTATCAAAAAATTAACTGAAAGAATGTTAAATACGGAAATTAAAGATCATCTTGAAACTGATGAGAATCATAATAAAAGAAATGGCAACACACAAAAAACCATTATTACTTAAAAATGGTTCAATCGTAATTGATGTACCAAGAGATCGAAATAGTACTTTTGAACCAGTAATTATTCCAAAAAGACAAAGAAAATTTGATAACTTTGATCAAAAAGTAATTTCTTTATATGCAAGAGGAATGACAATTTCTGATATCAAAGCACAATTGCAAGGATTCTATCACGGAGCAGAAGTTTCAGAAAGTTTAATTATTCAAATAACTAATGATATTATTGAAGAAGTTAAAATGTGACAAATTAAACATTTAGAGAAGATTTATCAGATTGTTTATTTTGATTGTATTGTTGTTAAAGTAAAGCAAGATAAACGAATAATAAATAAAGCAGTTTATCTTGCCTTAGGAATTAATATAAATAGCTTAAAAGATATTTTAGGAATGTGAATTAGTGAAAATGAGGGAGCCAAATTTTGACTGAATAATCTTACGGAAATGAAAAATCGCGGATTACAAGATATTCTTGTTGCTTGTAGTGATAATTTAACAGGAATGTCTGATGCAATAGAAGCTGTTTTTTCAAAAACACAACATCAATTATGTATTGTTCATCAAATTCGTAATAGTTTAAAATTTGTTCCTTACAAAGATCGCAAACTGGTAGCTAATGATTTAAAATCAATTTATACAGCAATTAATGAAGAAATAGCGTTAGTTGCTTTAGACAATTTTGCTGAAAAGTGAGATAAAAAATACCCCCAAATTGCTAAATCATGAAAAAATAACTGAGATAATTTAATAATTTTTCTTGAATATCCTCAAGAATTTAGAATAATTATTTATACAACTAATGCAATAGAGTCTGTTAATAGTCAATCAAGAAAAGTCATTAAAAATAAAAAGATTTTTCCTAATGATTTATCAGTTTTTAAAATATTTTATTTAGCATTTCAAAATATGACTAAAAAATGAACAATGTCAATTCAAAATTGGGGTAGTGCAATTTCACATTTAATGATAAAATTTGAAGACAGAGCAGAGTGAATTTAAGTTAATTACTTAGAGACACAGGTTAATTGTACAATCCCAATTAATAATCGTTATGAATTTACAGTTGATGATAAAAAATGTTTTAATTCTGATATTAAAGAACCAACATCATATTATGAAAAAAATTATAATTTACCAAAAGCAAGAATTTATAGCCCTAAAAATGGTTATAATCGTGAATTTGGCGGGAAGCCGTATCAACAAAATGCGACAACAATAACTCTTATCGATATCCACAACAACAAATATTAGATTCATCACCTAATGATTTTTTAGAAGATAATCATAATGATTATAGTCCAATACTATATCAAAAATCACATCAAGAACTATATTTATCTTATAATGAACCACGAACCAGAAGCACAATAATTATCTTATCGTTCGTTAAGTTTAAAAACTATTCCTAAGGAAATTGCTAATGAGATTTGTAATAAAAAATATCGTTTGGTTTTAACAATGATTATTGGTTTTTTAGGAATAATCTTTTCTTCAATACCGTTAATTTTATGATTTTTAAAGCACCAAAATATTGTTATTGACAATGAAAATTTAATTCCTCATTCAATTTTAATGATATCATTATGTATTGTGTCATTAGGTTTATTTTTTATTTCTTTATTTGATTGAATTAAAATTAAAAAAGAAGTGGAAGGATATTTAAAAAAAGCTAAATTAGGAAATAATGTTATTCCTAATTTTATTATCGCTAATTATCGAAAAATGCATATTCGTAGTATTATTATTAACTGAGTAGCTTTTCCTTTGTATATTATTGGTGCTATGATCATTGCTATTCTTTGTGGATTATCAGGAGCAATCCAACCAAAAATTTTTGGTTTTTTAATTTTAGATATGACGATTAGAGATTTAACAACAGAAATTATTATTTTAACAGGAATATTATTTGCCTTGTTTTTTTACAAGTATTAAATATTATTTTTTTAGTAAAAGAAAAGCTAATATTATTGGTTTTTATGGTTATGAAATTATTAATCCATATGAAATGTATGAATTAAAGCGGGCAATAAATCGTCGCTGTTTATGAATTTGATTAATGATTATTTTGATTATGTTTTTTGTTATCGCGATTACGATTTGATTATTAGGAAGAAAAAAAATTAAGTTTAATTCAAGTTAAAATGTATTTTAATTTATTTGTAAATCTTTTTATTAAAAATGATAGAAATCATCAATTGCAAATTATTAATCAAAAATTAATTGTTAAATAAGATTTCAATATTATTATTGATAATATTGAACAAGAAATAATTCGTGAGCAAGAAAATTTACAACAGTTACAAACAATATATATTGCTGTTAATTGTTCTCGTGACCTTGATTTTGAACAATGAAAGCGAATTTTAAACATATTACAACCATTAGCAAGTAATATTATTGAATATAATTTAGAATTACATTGTAATGATAATGATGAATTATTTTTGTTATGAAATAGTTATGGTGTCAATCGTTTAATATGAAAAGTAATTTCGTTTAGTAGGGCTGTATTATCACAAAATAATTATTGTGATAATATTAATTATGTTAATCAAATTAATAAAGCATTAACTAATGGTTTTAAAAATCAAGCAATTGATTTATTTTATAATTTAAAAGGATATTCTAAAGCTGTTATTCAAAACGATTTAAATATTTTAAGAAAATTATCTGTTGATCATATTAGTTATTATGAAGATGATAATAATTGTGTTGTAATTAAATATCAATGATTGAAAAATATTTTAAAAGAAAATGGTTATTTACCTTATGAGAAAAATAATTTTATTACTAATAAAGGCATTAAATCACAACATCAATATAGTTATTGAACTTTACAGAATTATTTGAGTGTTGGTAGGGGTTCTATTTCTTTTCATAAAAATTCACAAATAGTTATCTTCCAAAATACTAATGAATATCCATTATGGCGGCAAACAATTACTAAAATTACAAAACAGGAAATATTATGCACAAATTTTTATTATGGGATTAGGACTACTTGAAGGTGTTAATTTGAGAACAAAGCAAAATAAAGTAGCTTATGAATATTTTAAAAATGAGATTAATAAACTGATCACAAAAAAGAAACTAAATATTAAAAATAATTTTCTTTTTTGTGATCAAGATAAATGAGAAAATTTAGATGATATTTTATTATCATTTATTTAATATTGAAAACAAGTTATAATGGAGAAGGAAATATTAATTGCCGGGCCGGTTTGGATCAATCAGTAGAGCACACTCATTGTAAGGGGGGCGAGGTCAAGAGTTCAATTCTCCTTAACCGGCGGCGGCAGCACTGGAGAGTTGTGTGAGTGGTTTAAACAGTCATCTTGGAAAGGTGATGAATTCGAAAGGATTCCACGGGTTCGAACCCCGTACTCTCCGCCATAAAACGAAATATAGTAAATAAATGTTTATAAAGGTGTTTTTTATGAAAAAAAGTACTATTTTAGATGAAAAAGTTAAATTACATAATGGTATTATGATGCCAATTATGAGTTTTGGAACATATAAAATTGAAAATAATGAAATTAGGTAAGCAAGCCATTTTAGAAGCCTTAAATCAGGGTTATCGGCATATTGTGATACGGCTAAAATTTATGGGAATGAATAAATCATTTGTCAAGCAATTAAAGAAAGTAATATTTCTTGCAGTGAAATTTTTGTTATAACGAAACTTTGAGGTAATGAATTAACAAAAGAACAGTATTTACAAGAGATTGATAACTCGTTAGAAAAATTAGGTTTGGAATTTGTTGATTTATTTTTAATGCATTGACCGTGAAATAATCGCAAAATTGCTTGAGAATTATTAGAAGAAATATATCATGCTAAAAAAGCTTGTGCGATTGGTGTTAGTAATTTTAATATTTAACAGTTAGAACAATTAAAACAAGATGCTAAAGAGTTACCGGTTGCTAATCAAATTGAGTTTCATCCAGGATTAAATCAAACGGAATTAGCATATCATCAAAAAAATAATATTGTAATTATTGGTTGGGGGACAATGAAATATCATGATTCTTTACCAGAAGGTTGTGAACAGATTGCTCGTGAATATAATAAAACAATTCAACAATTATTTTTACGATGAACTTATCAACATCAAAGTTTAATAATTCTAAAGTCAATGCATAAGGCGCGGATTATTGAAAATAGTGTGATTGATGATTTTAAAATTAGTGATGAACATATGAAGTGAATTGATAGTTTACCACAATCACGAAAAGGCCCTGATTCTAATAATTTTGATTTTGGGAATTAGAAAAAATTCCTTGTAATTTTACAAGGAATTTTTATATATTGCTAACTTTAAACTAATGAAGGTCGCGTTTAGTTTTCTTAGGTATTGTTTTGAAGAAGTAAAACAATCAGCTAATTATATTATTTAATTACTAAACTAACCCTACCCTTCTTTTTATTGTCATTTTTATTCATTACCATTCTATCATATTATTGAATTTTTACACAATAAAAATTATTAATATTATTAAATTTTTACTAATATATATTAATTTATATTTTTACTTACTTAAATCTATTATATTTGTTTGTTACAGCATTACCTTTATAATTAATTCAACTATCATCATTTTTATTATTATATTTATTTCATAATGAATTTTTATATATTTCTTTTCTGATTTCTATGGATAGGCTACAATAAGTTGGACCATAATTATATAGACTTCGAAATTATTAAGAAAGAAGGAATATAAAAATGGGAAATAAAACCTCATACTCTGAAGAATTTAAAAAACAAATTGTCATGCTATACAAAAATGGCAAAAGTGTTATTAATTTAGGGAAAAAATATAATTTACCAAAACCAACTATTTATAGTTGAGTTAAAAATTATAATAATTCTGGTTCATTTAAAGCAAAAGACAATCGCAAACTAGAAGAAAATGAAATAATAACTTTACGAAAAGAACTTAAAGACTTAAAAATGGAAAATGACATTTTAAAGCAAGCCGCACTGATAATGGCCAAAAAATAACAATAATTAATAGCAATAAGAAAAAATATTCGATAAGAAAAATGTGTAAATTATTAAATATTTCAAAATCCAATTACTATTATCAAATTAATAAATACACAAGGAAAATAGTGAATAATTATAATCAAGAAATTATCAGTGCATTTAACGAAAGCCGCCAAGTCTATGGAGCTCGAAAAATCAAAGTAGTATTAGCTCATAAAAGTATTAACCTATCTAGACGCAAAATTAGAAACATTATGAAAAACAATAATTTGATATCAAAGTACACAAAAACAAGACTTAAATGCAAAAATATTCAAGTAAATAATGATCCAGTAAATAACATTGTATGTAAACCGAGACTTTAATAACAGAAAAATAAATGAAATTATCGTTAGTGACTTAACTTATATAAAAGTGGGTTTTAAATGATTTTATGTGTGTCTCCTAATTGATTTGTATAAGCGCGAGATTGTTGGTTATAGTTCCGGACCAAATAAAAATACGGAGTTGGTTTATCAAGCTATTTATTATGCGAATTACTAGACCATTATCAAAAATTGAAATATTTCATACCGACCGAGGTAATGAGTTTAAAAATAATATAATTAATCAATTATTATCTACATTTAAAATTCAAAGATCATTGAGTGCGAAGGGTTGTCCATATGATAATGCAGTTGCTGAAGCAACTTATAAAGTTTTTAAAACAGAATTTATTAATGGTAGAAAATTCAATGATCTTGCACAATTAGAACTTGAATTATTTGATTACATTAATTGATAAAATAATCTTAGAATACACGGCAGTTTAAATTATTTATCTCCAGTTATTTTTAGAAAACAAATGTCTATATAAAAATTGTCCTAAAAAGGGTTGCCAATCCAAAGTTACTTTTAATAAAATGTTAGATATTTTATAAGTAGCTGAAATAGAAAAATTTAAAAAAGATGGTAAAAATAATAAATTATCCTTAGAAAATCGGTTATTAATGACTTTATCATATTGACGAGAATAACGTACTTTTTTTTCATCTTGGTAAAAGTTTTGATATTAGTGAATCTAGTTGTTATCGAAATATCAAATGAATTGAAGATATATTAATTAAACACTCTGATTTTCAACAAGTTGCTGGTAAAAAAACGCTAATAAATGATTATTTTAATGATAAAACAATTATTATTGATGCAACAGAAACACCAATTCAACGCCCAAAAAAAGACAAAAACAATCTTATTCAGGAAAAAAGAAAAAACACACCATTAAAACACAAGTAATTATCGAACAAGAAACCAAAAAAATTATTGCAACAAATTTTTCGCTTGGAAAAAAACATGATTATGCTTTATTTAAAGAATCAAAAATCTCAATTTTAAAAAATACCAAATTAATAGTTGATAGTGGTTATCAAGGAATACAAAAAAATCATAATAATGTTTTAATACACACAAAGAAAACAAAGAAAAACCCTTTAAATAAAGCACAAAAACAACATAATAAAATAATTTTAACAATGAGAATTGTTATTAAAAATATTTTTGCTGTTCTTAAAAAATTTAAAATTATCACAGAAAAATATCGTAATCGTAGAAAACGATTTAGTTTAAGATTTAATTTAATTGCCTCAATTTATATATAATTTGCAATTATTATAGTTAGCATAGAAGATTTATTTAAAATTAAATAATTTAAATAATAAAATCATTTTTTTATTGTGGCAAAATATTAAATTTTTAAATAAAAGACATAATTAATTAAAATTATAAATTGCTATTAGTGTCTTTTTTACAAATATTTGCAATTATTTTGATAGGTTATGCAAGAAGTCTACTTCTTCAAAGCAATACCTAAGAAAACTAAACGCAACCACCTAAAATTAATTATTTAAAAAATGTAATGATTACGATATAATCATTATGTAATTTAAAGATAATAAAAGAAGGTAATTATTTTGCAACTATTTCTAAGTAGTGAAAAAGATTATATTAATATTTTAGGTCAAAATTTATTAATTCAACATTTAATTATATCTTGTATTATTATTGGGATAGTATTTATTGCAATTATTAGTGCAATTTTATTAGTTATTAGTTATCGCAATCGTAATATTAAAAATTCATCTTGAGAAAAGTTTAAAAATGAAAAATTAATTTATAATATTGAATCAGAAATAATTAAAATGAGGCAAGCATTAAAAAATAAATAGTTATATTTTTATAAGGTAGGCAATAAGATATGTCATGAAAAGAAAAAATAATGGATAAGTTTTTTAATAAAGTAGAACAAAAGCGACTTAATGATAATAAATTAAAGGCAGAGCAACTTGATCCATATTTTCCTTGCGAAAGAAAACAAAAGCAAAATGATGTTCCTCGAGTATTATTAATCGGGGCTGTCCAAAATTCTGTGTCTCGATAATTCATTCTGAATTATACTTAAACGAAGGAGAACAGAAAATGACAAAAAAAAATAAAAAAAGAACCTGATACAATTGCTAAAGTTGTTGATTATTTTTTAGAAAATATTGATAATCCACAAAATTTATTTAAAAGTAATAATATTTTTCAGGAATTTATCAAAAAATTAACTGAAAGAATGTTAAATACGGAAATTAAAGATCATCTTGAAACTGATGAGAATCATAATAAAAGAAATGGCAACACACAAAAAACCATTATTACTTAAAAATGGTTCAATCGTAATTGATGTACCAAGAGATCGAAATAGTACTTTTGAACCAGTAATTATTCCAAAAAGACAAAGAAAATTTGATAACTTTGATCAAAAAGTAATTTCTTTATATGCAAGAGGAATGACAATTTCTGATATCAAAGCACAATTGCAAGGATTCTATCACGGAGCAGAAGTTTCAGAAAGTTTAATTATTCAAATAACTAATGATATTATTGAAGAAGTTAAAATGTGACAAATTAAACATTTAGAGAAGATTTATCAGATTGTTTATTTTGATTGTATTGTTGTTAAAGTAAAGCAAGATAAACGAATAATAAATAAAGCAGTTTATCTTGCCTTAGGAATTAATATAAATAGCTTAAAAGATATTTTAGGAATGTGAATTAGTGAAAATGAGGGAGCCAAATTTTGACTGAATAATCTTACGGAAATGAAAAATCGCGGATTACAAGATATTCTTGTTGCTTGTAGTGATAATTTAACAGGAATGTCTGATGCAATAGAAGCTGTTTTTTCAAAAACACAACATCAATTATGTATTGTTCATCAAATTCGTAATAGTTTAAAATTTGTTCCTTACAAAGATCGCAAACTGGTAGCTAATGATTTAAAATCAATTTATACAGCAATTAATGAAGAAATAGCGTTAGTTGCTTTAGACAATTTTGCTGAAAAGTGAGATAAAAAATACCCCCAAATTGCTAAATCATGAAAAAATAACTGAGATAATTTAATAATTTTTCTTGAATATCCTCAAGAATTTAGAATAATTATTTATACAACTAATGCAATAGAGTCTGTTAATAGTCAATCAAGAAAAGTCATTAAAAATAAAAAGATTTTTCCTAATGATTTATCAGTTTTTAAAATATTTTATTTAGCATTTCAAAATATGACTAAAAAATGAACAATGTCAATTCAAAATTGGGGTAGTGCAATTTCACATTTAATGATAAAATTTGAAGACAGAGCAGAGTGAATTTAAGTTAATTACTTAGAGACACAGGTTAATTGTACAATCCCAATTAATAATCGTTATGAATTTACAGTTGATGATAAAAAATGTTTTAATTCTGATATTAAAGAACCAACATCATATTATGAAAAAAATTATAATTTACCAAAAGCAAGAATTTATAGCCCTAAAAATGGTTATAATCGTGAATTTGGCGGGAAGCCGTATCAACAAAATGCGACAACAATAACTCTTATCGATATCCACAACAACAAATATTAGATTCATCACCTAATGATTTTTTAGAAGATAATCATAATGATTATAGTCCAATACTATATCAAAAATCACATCAAGAACTATATTTATCTTATAATGAACCACGAACCAGAAGCACAATAATTATCTTATCGTTCGTTAAGTTTAAAAACTATTCCTAAGGAAATTGCTAATGAGATTTGTAATAAAAAATATCGTTTGGTTTTAACAATGATTATTGGTTTTTTAGGAATAATCTTTTCTTCAATACCGTTAATTTTATGATTTTTAAAGCACCAAAATATTGTTATTGACAATGAAAATTTAATTCCTCATTCAATTTTAATGATATCATTATGTATTGTGTCATTAGGTTTATTTTTTATTTCTTTATTTGATTGAATTAAAATTAAAAAAGAAGTGGAAGGATATTTAAAAAAAGCTAAATTAGGAAATAATGTTATTCCTAATTTTATTATCGCTAATTATCGAAAAATGCATATTCGTAGTATTATTATTAACTGAGTAGCTTTTCCTTTGTATATTTATTGGTGCTATGATCATTGCTATTCTTTGTGGATTATCAGGAGCAATCCAACCAAAAATTTTTGGTTTTTTAATTTTAGATATGACGATTAGAGATTTAACAACAGAAATTATTATTTTAACAGGAATATTATTTGCCTTGTTTTTTTACAAGTATTAAATATTATTTTTTTAGTAAAAGAAAAGCTAATATTATTGGTTTTTATGGTTATGAAATTATTAATCCATATGAAATGTATGAATTAAAGCGGGCAATAAATCGTCGCTGTTTATGAATTTGATTAATGATTATTTTGATTATGTTTTTTGTTATCGCGATTACGATTTGATTATTAGGAAGAAAAAAAATTAAGTTTAATTCAAGTTAAAATGTATTTTAATTTATTTGTAAATCTTTTTATTAAAAATGATAGAAATCATCAATTGCAAATTATTAATCAAAAATTAATTGTTAAATAAGATTTCAATATTATTATTGATAATATTGAACAAGAAATAATTCGTGAGCAAGAAAATTTACAACAGTTACAAACAATATATATTGCTGTTAATTGTTCTCGTGACCTTGATTTTGAACAATGAAAGCGAATTTTAAACATATTACAACCATTAGCAAGTAATATTATTGAATATAATTTAGAATTACATTGTAATGATAATGATGAATTATTTTTGTTATGAAATAGTTATGGTGTCAATCGTTTAATATGAAAAGTAATTTCGTTTAGTAGGGCTGTATTATCACAAAATAATTATTGTGATAATATTAATTATGTTAATCAAATTAATAAAGCATTAACTAATGGTTTTAAAAATCAAGCAATTGATTTATTTTATAATTTAAAAGGATATTCTAAAGCTGTTATTCAAAACGATTTAAATATTTTAAGAAAATTATCTGTTGATCATATTAGTTATTATGAAGATGATAATAATTGTGTTGTAATTAAATATCAATGATTGAAAAATATTTTAAAAGAAAATGGTTATTTACCTTATGAGAAAAATAATTTTATTACTAATAAAGGCATTAAATCACAACATCAATATAGTTATTGAACTTTACAGAATTATTTGAGTGTTGGTAGGGGTTCTATTTCTTTTCATAAAAATTCACAAATAGTTATCTTCCAAAATACTAATGAATATCCATTATGGCGGCAAACAATTACTAAAATTACAAAACAGGAAATATTATGCACAAATTTTTATTATGGGATTAGGACTACTTGAAGGTGTTAATTTGAGAACAAAGCAAAATAAAGTAGCTTATGAATATTTTAAAAATGAGATTAATAAACTGATCACAAAAAAGAAACTAAATATTAAAAATAATTTTCTTTTTTGTGATCAAGATAAATGAGAAAATTTAGATGATATTTTATTATCATTTATTTAATATTGAAAACAAGTTATAATGGAGAAGGAAATATTAATTGCCGGGCCGGTTTGGATCAATCAGTAGAGCACACTCATTGTAAGGGGGGCGAGGTCAAGAGTTCAATTCTCCTTAACCGGCGGCAGCACCACTGGAGAGTTGTGTGAGTGGTTTAAACAGTCATCTTGGAAAGGTGATGAATTCGAAAGGATTCCACGGGTTCGAACCCCGTACTCTCCGCCATAAAACGAAATATAGTAAATAAATGTTTATAAAGGTGTTTTTTATGAAAAAAAGTACTATTTTAGATGAAAAAGTTAAATTACATAATGGTATTATGATGCCAATTATGAGTTTTGGAACATATAAAATTGAAAATAATGAAATTAGGTAAGCAAGCCATTTTAGAAGCCTTAAATCAGGGTTATCGGCATATTGTGATACGGCTAAAATTTATGGGAATGAATAAATCATTTGTCAAGCAATTAAAGAAAGTAATATTTCTTGCAGTGAAATTTTTGTTATAACGAAACTTTGAGGTAATGAATTAACAAAAGAACAGTATTTACAAGAGATTGATAACTCGTTAGAAAAATTAGGTTTGGAATTTGTTGATTTATTTTTAATGCATTGACCGTGAAATAATCGCAAAATTGCTTGAGAATTATTAGAAGAAATATATCATGCTAAAAAAGCTTGTGCGATTGGCGTTAGTAATTTTAATATTTAACAGTTAGAACAATTAAAACAAGATGCTAAAGAGTTACCGGTTGCTAATCAAATTGAGTTTCATCCAGGATTAAATCAAACGGAATTAGCATATCATCAAAAAAATAATATTGTAATTATTGGTTGGGGGACAATGAAATATCATGATTCTTTACCAGAAGGTTGTGAACAGATTGCTCGTGAATATAATAAAACAATTCAACAATTATTTTTACGATGAACTTATCAACATCAAAGTTTAATAATTCTAAAGTCAATGCATAAGGCGCGGATTATTGAAAATAGTGTGATTGATGATTTTAAAATTAGTGATGAACATATGAAGTGAATTGATAGTTTACCACAATCACGAAAAGGCCCTGATTCTAATAATTTTGATTTTGGGAATTAGAAAAAATTCCTTGTAATTTTACAAGGAATTTTTATATATTGCTAACTTTAAACTAATGAAGGTCGCGTTTAGTTTTCTTAGGTATTGTTTTGAAGAAGTAAAACAATCAGCTAATTATATTATTTAATTACTAAACTAACCCTACCCTTCTTTTTATTGTCATTTTTATTCATTACCATTCTATCATATTATTGAATTTTTACACAATAAAAATTATTAATATTATTAAATTTTTACTAATATATATTAATTTATATTTTTACTTACTTAAATCTATTATATTTGTTTGTTACAGCATTACCTTTATAATTAATTCAACTATCATCATTTTTATTATTATATTTATTTCATAATGAATTTTTATATATTTCTTTTCTGATTTCTATGGATAGGCTACAATAAGTTGGACCATAATTATATAGACTTCGAAATTATTAAGAAAGAAGGAATATAAAAATGGGAAATAAAACCTCATACTCTGAAGAATTTAAAAAACAAATTGTCATGCTATACAAAAATGGCAAAAGTGTTATTAATTTAGGGAAAAAATATAATTTACCAAAACCAACTATTTATAGTTGAGTTAAAAATTATAATAATTCTGGTTCATTTAAAGCAAAAGACAATCGCAAACTAGAAGAAAATGAAATAATAACTTTACGAAAAGAACTTAAAGACTTAAAAATGGAAAATGACATTTTAAAGCAATTCGCACTGATAATGGCCAAAAAATAACAATAATTAATAGCAATAAGAAAAAATATTCAATAAGAAAAATGTGTAAATTATTAAATATTTCAAAATCCAATTACTATTATCAAATTAATAAATACACAAGGAAAATAGTGAATAATTATAATCAAGAAATTATCAGTGTATTTAACGAAAGCCACCAAGTCTATGGAGCTCGAAAAATCAAAGTAGTATTAACTCATAAAAGTATTAACCTATCTAGACGCAAAATTAGAAACATTATGAAAAACAATAATTTGATATCAAAGTACACAAAAACAAGACTTAAATGCAAAAATATTCAAGTAAATAATGATCCAGTAAATAACATTGTAAACCGAGACTTTAATAATAGAAAAATAAATGAAATTATCGTTAGTGACTTAACTTATATAAAAGTGGGTTTTAAATGATTTTATGTATGTCTCCTAATTGATTTGTATAATCGCGAGATTGTTGGTTATAGTTCCGGACCAAATAAAAATACGGAGTTGGTTTATCAAGCTATTGTGCGAATTACTAGACCATTATTAAAAATTGAAATATTTCATACCGACCGAGGTAATGAGTTTAAAAATAATATAATTGATCAATTATTATCTACATTTAAAATTCAAAGATCATTGAGTGCGAAGGGTTGTCCATATGATAATGCAGTTGCTGAAGCAACTTATAAAGTTTTTAAAACAGAATTTATTAATGGTAGAAAATTAAATGATCTTGCACAATTAGAACTTGAATTATTTGATTACATTAATTGATACAATAATCTTAGAATACATGGCAGTTTAAATTATTTATCTCCAGTTACTTTTAGAAAACAAATGTCTATATAAAAATTGCCCTAAAAAGGGTTGCCAATCCAGTTGCCAATCCATGAATTAATAAAGGCATTATTGTAGTATATACAAATAAATATAATACATTTAAGTAAGTAAAAATATAAATTAATATATATTAGTGGAAATTTAATAATATTAATAATTTTTATTGTGTAAAAATTCAATAATATGATACAATGGTAATGAATAAAAATGACAATAACAAGAAAGGCAGTGTTAGTTTAGTAATTAAATAATATAATTAGTTGATTGTTTTACTTTTTCAAAGCAATACCTAAGAAAACTAAACGCGGCCCCCCTTATAATAGGTTGACAAAATATACGGTATATTCTATACTTACTTGATGCATTTAGATATCGCTATTGCATATATAAAAATAAATAAAAATTTAATACAATTATTGTGAAGAACTCGGGTTTTACTTAAGTATTATTTGAATGAATAATGTCTCGGGTCTTTGTTTTTTAGAGCGGGGTTACTATGGCTGATATTAATAAGAGAATGGAATTGTTAGTTAATCATTTGAAGGAGTGTGGCTTTGTTTTTCAAGGTTCGCAAATTTATGGTGGGTTAAGTAATAGTTGGGATTATGGCCCGTTGGGAGCACAGTTGAAAAATCGTTTACAACATTTGTGATGGGAACGGTTTGTGACAAAGCATCCTTTGAATGTTGGACTGGATAGTGCCATTATTATGAATAGTAGTGTTTGGAAGGCTTCAGGGCATCTTGATAATTTTTACGATTTATTTGTGGATTGTAAAAGTTGTATTAAGCGGTTTCGAGTGGATCATTTGTTAAGCAATGTGACTGTTGATTTTCAAAAATTGCGTGCTGATGAATTGCAAGCCTTATTAAAAGAACATCAAGTTGTGTGCCCTAATTGTAAGAATAATAATTTTACATCGGTTCGTTCATTTGATTTGATGTTCAAAACTCAACAAGGGGTTTTAGTAAATGATCAAGTTGTTGTTTATTTACGACCAGAAACAGCGCAAGGAATTTTTGTAAATTTCAAAAATATTCAACAAAGTTTAAGAAAGAAATTACCCTTTGGGGTTGGTCAGATTGGAAAAGCTTTTCGTAATGAAATTACTCCGGGACACTTTATTTTTCGAACAAGAGAATTTGAACAAATGGAATTGGAATTTTTTTTTAATCCTAATGATCAAGCTGAGTGGTTTGATTATTGATTAAGTTATTGTCAGCAATTTTTAATAGATGTTGGTATTAAACAAGATAATTTTAGTTTAAATGAACACAAAGATAGTGTTTTAGCTCATTATGCGAAGCGAACTGTGGATATTGAATATAATTTTCCTTTTGGTAAGCAAGAGTTATGGGGTATTAGTAATCGTTCTTCTTTTGATTTAAAAACGCATAGTGAAAATAGTGGTGAAAATTTAAGTTATTTAAATTCAGAATTAAATGCGAAGATATTTGCTAATGTTATTGAACCGTCAGTCGGCGTCGGCAGATTAATGTTGGCCATTTTAAATGATGCTTATGATGTTGAGATTTTGCCAGATAATAGTAAACGCACGATATTGCGATTAAATCACAATTTAGCTCCTTATTATATTGCTATTTTACCTTTAAGTAAGCAATTAAATGAAGAAGCGTATAAATTATATGAAGAGTTAACTAACGATTTTTTAGCAACTTATGATGAGACGCAAAATATCGGGAAAAGATATCGCCGTCAGGACGCTATTGGAACGCCTTATTGTATTACGGTTGATTTTAAAAGCTTAAGACGGTGAAGAAGAAGTGTAACGGTTCGTTTTCGCGACACGATGGTGCAAAAACGAGTAAAAGTTAGAAAATTAAGAAAATACCTTAAACACTTGCAAGAGCAAAATTAAAGTGTAAGGAGAAATAAAGATAGTATGGTTAATCCTGAAAAAATTTCTCTTATTAGAACGAGAACTAATATTACTGAAATTATTGGTCAATATTTAAAATTACAAAAAAAAGGTCGTAACTATTGAACAGTTTGTCCTTTTCACGAAGAAAATACGCCTTCAATGAGTGTTTCTCCTGAAAAACAAATTTATCGGTGTTTTTCTTGTCAATCTTCTGGGAATGTCTTTGCTTTTTTGCAAAAATATAAAAAAATTTCCTTTTTAGAAGCTTTAAAAGAAGTAGCAGCACTTGTAAATATTGATTTACAAGAATTAGAGCAGTGAACAAAAAATAAATATGATAATGAAACTTTGAAAATATTTGCAATTAATGCTTTAGCTTGTGAATACTTTGTGTATCATTTAGATGGAAAAATTGGTATTCAAGCAAAAAAATATTTAGAACAGCGAAGTATTGATAATAAGTTAAGAGAACAATTTAGTATTGGATTATCGCCTAGCGAAGACAGGCTAATAGCATATTTACAACAAAAAGGTTATAAGCCTAGTGAATTGGTTATTTCTGGTTTAGTTGTTTATCAAAATAATCATTTTAATGATTATTTTAGAAATCGGATTATGTTTCCGATTCGTGATATAGAACATAATATCATTGGTTTTTCAAGTCGTTCATATTTAGAAAATCAACAACCAAAATATATGAATACCTTAGAAACTAATATCTTTAAAAAAAATCAATTATTATATAACTTAAGTTTTGCAAAAAATCATCTGCATCAAGATAAATATTTATTAATTTGTGAAGGATTTATGGATATTATTGCTTTAAGCAAAATTGGTATTAATAATACCATTGCTATTATGGGAACAAGTTTAAGTGCACAAAATTATTCAATATTAAAAAAGATTACTAATGAAATTATTTTATTTTTGGATGGTGATGATGCCGGAATTACAGCTACGTTTAAAATGATTAGTGAATTATGATATCACAAATTTAATGTTAAAGTAGTAAACAATACAACAACATTGGATCCTGATGATTTAATTAAAAAAGAAGGTGCAGCAGCAGTTCGCGCTTTAATTAAAAATAGTATTCATCCTTTAGACTTTGTTTTAAATTATTTTGAAAATAATTTAAATTTAAAGAAAATTGATAATGTGACTAAACTTTTAAAAAAAGTTACTCCATTTTTTCAGTTATTACATAGTGCTGTTGAAATAAACTTTTATTTAAATAAATTGGAAACAATAACTAATTTGAATAAAAAAATCCTTGAACAAACATTGTTTACTCAGCAAACAATAGTAACTACTGATAAAATAAATCTTAAAAATACTGGGGTTAATAAGAATTTATATTTAAATCCGATTGAAAAATCGGAAAATATTATTATATTTTCGTTACTTTATACAAAAGAAACATTAACTAATAGCGAATTAAATAATTTTTCCTTAATTGATCCCATTAAAAAAGTTTTATTATCAGAAATTATTAGTTGATATGATAAAAATTCGCAAGCAGTAAAAGTAAATTATGAAGATTTTATAAAATCATTTCAGCAAGAAGAAGTAAAAAAGTCGTTAGAAATGATTTATAACCTTTATAGTAAGCAAGAATTTATTTATCGCCCTAAATTAATTAATGATTGTCAAGAAACTATTTATAATTACTTAATTAAATTAGAAAAAGATAAATGAGCAAAAAAATGATTAGCAACTAATAATATTAATGAAAAAATAGCAATTGGACAAAAAATTATTAGTTTGTCAAAAAATATTAAAACAGAAAAGAGTGGTCAATAGATGCGAAAAAGAATATTTAAAAAATTAAAAACTTTTGATGAGATTAAGTATGACTTATTAAAAAAGATTAAAAAAAATGATAATCATATTAGTCAAGGAGAGGTTTTAAAAGCATTTGAAATGTTAAATATTGAAGATGGACTCTTAGAATCTTTTATTAATGAATTACAAAGTGATGGTATTATTTGAACTGATTTAGTTGATGAAATTGAAGATGAAGTTGATATTGATTTAGAACATTCTGATTTTGATGATGATGTTGTTAAAGAAAGAGCTATTTTTGATGAAGATGATGATATCGTTATTAACTTTAAAAATAATGGTCCAAGTATTTCTAATGAAACTAAAATTCATGACATTATTAAAGCCTACTTTAATCGTTTAGGTTCAAGTAAAATTTTAACTAAAGAAGAAGAAGTAAAATATGCAAGAATGTTAGATTCGCCCGATCTTGAAGTTAAACAATATGGACGAAATAAGTTAATTATTTCTAACTTAAAATTAGTTGTTTCAGTAGCTAGAAGACATACTAATCGTGGTTTAGATTTTTCAGATTTAATTGAAGAAGGAAATATTGGTTTAATGAAAGCGGTTGATCGCTTTGATTATCGTCGGGGATTTAAATTTTCTACTTATGCAACTTGATGAATTCGTCAAGCAATTACAAGAGCAATTGCTGATCAAGCAAGAACAATTAGAATACCGGTTCATATGGTGGAAACTATTAATAAATTAACAAGAATTGAACGCCAATTAACTCAAAAATTAGGTCGTGAGCCAACCCACAGTGAAGTTGCAGAAAAAATTGGTTTGGGAATGAGTGCTGAAAAAGTTCGTGAAATTAAACGATTATCAACGGAACCAGTTTCTTTGGAAAAACCAATTGGTGAAGAAGATGATACGCACTTTGCTGATTTTGTTGAAGACAAAGATATTTTTTCACCAGATGATTATGCCGAACGAGAATCATTGCGAGAACAATTAGATAAGGTTTTTGAAGAAATCTTAAATAAACGCGAAGAAAAGGTTATTCGGATGCGTTTTGGATTACTACCAACTAAAGTTAGAACGCTAGTTGATTTAGCAGAAGAGGGAAGCGAAAAAGATGAATTAATTAGTGAAATAATGAGTTTAGATTTTAAGTTTGATACTCCAATTGAAAAAGTAATTAATTTAAATGATTATGTTATTGATAAACATTTAATTAAGTATGATTCACCAAAAACATTAGAAGAAGTTGGTAGTGAATTTAGTGTTACCAGAGAAAGAATTCGGCAAATTGAAGCCAAAGCTTGTCGCAAACTAAGAAGTCCTTCAAAATCAAGAGTTTTGAAAGATTTTTATAAAGGTTAATAATGAAACTATCGCATCGTTTAACAACAATTGCTAATTTAGTTAATTCTAATGATATTGTTGCTGATATTGCTTGTGACCACGGTTTAGTTGCTATTTATTTAGTAAAGAAAAAAGGAATGAATAATATTTTTGTTAGTGATATTAATCCTAAAGCATTAGCTCAGGCTCAGAAAAATATTATTCAAAATCAATTACAAAATAATATTTTTCCAATTTTAGGAGATGGTATTAAATGAATTAATGCTAGTAATAACATTAATTGTGTTATTATTGCCGGATTAGGCGCCAAGACAATTGTTAATATTTTGACTAATGATTATCAATCAATTAATCGTTATATAATTCAAACAAATAATGAGATGTCTAAAATTCGTAAATGAGTGCAAGACTACAATTATTTTATTGAAGACGAATTATTAATTAAAGATAAAAATTTTATTTATGAGATTATTGTTATTAATAAAACGCACGGTTATTTAATTGTTAATGGTGAACAAATTATGTTTGGACTAAATTTAGAAAATAAATATAATTTATTATTTAAGAAAATGTGAACCGATAAACTTTTTCATTATGAAAATAATATCAATAAATTAACTTTGAATCAAATTAATGTCACAATAAATTTACAAGTTCTATTAATTAGAAATAAATTGCAAAAGCAAAAGGAGAAATAAAAATGATTAATGTTAATGATTTACGCAATGGCATGACTTTTAAATATAATGGTAACTTATTTTTAGTTTTAGATACTGGTCGTGCTCAAGCCGGAAGAGGTCAAGCAAATGTTAAAACTAAAGTTAAAAATTTGCGAAGCAATGCAATTATTAATTTAACTTTTACTAGCGGGAATAAAGTTGAACGGGCGCATCTTGATAAACGCGTGATGCAATATTTATATAGTGATGGCAATAACTTAATTTTTATGGATAATGAAAGTTATGAACAAGTTGAAATTAATAAAATAAAAATGGGGTGAGAATTAAAATTTTTAACTTCTAGTTTACCAGTTCAAGTATTACAATATGATAATGAAATTTTAACCATTTCATTACCAGATAAAGTAATTTTAAAAATTATTGAAGCTGAACAAGCAATTAAAGGTGATAGTAGTTCTTCGCCAAGCAAAAGAGCAGTTGCTGAAACCGGATTAGCATTACAAGTACCATTATTTATTAATATTGATGATTATATTATTGTTTCCACATTTGATGGTAAATATCAACAACGAGCCTAAAATAACCTAAAAGGTTATTTTTTTATGTCATAATTATTACAAACATTAAAGGAGTTAATTAAAAATAAAATGAAAGTTGGATTTTTAGGTGACGGTAATATGGGAAAAGCGATTATTGATGGGTTATTAAATACTAATGCTTTTTACTAATGAAAATATTAAAGTTGTTATTAATAGTAATAAAAGTTTTTAATATTAGACTTGGTACATAACTATAACATTTTATTCCTACTAGACTATAAAATTCATTTTTATATTTGTATTTATCTAACATTTGTACTTCACATAAAAAATAATATTATTAAAATAGTAGATAAAATTAAAGGTTATGTACCAAGTCTGTTGAAATAATCGTCATATTAGTGTAAGTAAACAATGAGAATTTTTAAGTGATTGTGAAATAATTATCTTAGCATTAACGCCACAAAGATATTTTAAAATTAAAAGAGTAATTAACAAATTTATTTACTCAGAAAATAATAATTTCTGTGGCATCAGGAATTAGTATAACATTTTTAAAAACAACATTTAAAAATTGTTGAGTTACAAGAGTAATGCCCATTACTTCTTGTTAGTTTAATAATTTAATGAAAATGATTTATGAAGAAGGTAATGTTGAAGCTAATGAACAGGCATTAAGCATTTTTAATTATTGTGGTAAAACCATTTCGTTAAGTGAAAAACAAATTCATCTGTTTATTGCTATTTGTGGTAGTGCTAGTGGTTATTTATATCATTGGTTACAACCGCTAATTGAAATTGTTGAGAATAATAATTTTAGTAAAGATGATGCCAAAACAATTGTTGGTGGTTTATTACTTGGTTTTGCGGCAAATATTTTAAATAGTGAGTTATCGTTAAAAAAATTACAAGAAAATGTAACATCGCCTGGTGGCGCGACAATGGCAGCAATTAAATTTTTTGAAACTAATAACTTGCAAAATATTATTAGTGATGATGTAAATGTTTGTATGTTAAAAAGTAAACAACTAGAAGATAGTATCTAAAATTAAAATAATTTATTAAAAATTAAAAAAAAATCACTGCTATTATAAGCAATGCTCTTTTTTTATCATTTGAAATTAAATAAAAATTTTACTCAACAATTTTAACTGCTTCTTTGTCTTTGTAATAACCACATTCTTTACAAACGCGATGGGGCTTAATATTTGCGCCACAATTAGTACAATTAACTAATGTTGGATGTAATAAATTAAAATGTGTTCTTCTTTTTGCCTTTCTTGTTTTTGATGTACGTCGAAACGGAACTGCCATTATTTATCTTCCTTAATACTTTCTAATTTCATTTTTTTTAGGGGCATTCAACGACTATCTTGTTCTAAAGAATTATAAACTTCTTTTTCAGTAATAAATTGTCATTTTTTACCTTTCTTAGATATTTTAACATCTTTTACTGTTAAATTGATAGGAGTTATTGCAAATATTTGATCTCATAAATACTTATCTAAATAAAATATTTTTTCATTAATATAGTTTAAATTACAATTAAAGTAATCAAAACCATATTCATCCTTTCAATTTCATTCATTAGTTCAACTAAAAGGTTGTAAACTTAAAGCGCATAAAAATGTTATCGTTGCTGTCACTTTCACATCAATAATTAATGAATTAACTTGTAAGTTATAAATTATTGTCCCTTTAAGATGAGAATAATTAACTTCTTTAATATGATAATTACTAGCTCTTATTATTTCTGGATTAATCGTAATAACATTATTCAAATTAATAACCGGATTATTTCTTAAATAACTTTGTGAATATTCCACTATTCTTCCTCACTTTTTTTACACTATCTAATTTTAAATAAGAACGATATTTTTTTCAAGTCATAATTAATATCGGAATTGTTATCAAAGCTGAAATTGGTGCCACCAAACCTAAAAATAAAAAATAATAATGAGCATTTTTAGTTACTAAAGTAACAAAATAACCAATAATAATACAAGGTATAAAAACAATTATTGAACGAAGTGCTGAAAAAAATAATGACATTTTAGGGCAACTAATTGATTGATAAAGAATAATCCCAATATATGGCACAACAACTGCTGGATAAACTAAATAACTTAACAAGAAATATCAACGATAAGTCGTATCAACATTAGAAATAAATAGACTTAACATTTCATTACCAAAAATACCAATAATTAATTCAGTAATTATTAATATTAAAAATTGCACTAAAATTATCCTTTTAAGAATATCTCAAATCCTTTGATAATCTTTAACACCATAAGAATAAGATAATAATGCCCTGCCTCCTTGACTAACACCAATTAAAGGGGAATCAGTTAATGTAATTCACGGAGCAATCCCGGCAAATAACTGCACAAATCACGGAACAGTAAAACCCGGCCGAGGTAATTCAATACTTAACCTTGAAACAAAAAAATTAGATAACGTTGATGTCACAGCAACTGAAATATTAACAAATAATGGCGTCATCCCAATAGCAATAATATTATATAAAATTGTTTTTTCAATTTTCAAATCTTCTCAATAAATTTTTAGCTTTGATTTCGGATCCAAATAGATAACTAATAATGCAAAAATAATATTTCAAAACCACGAAATAACTGTCGCAATCGCAGCTCCTTCTAATCCTAATTTACCATAAATCATTAATATAATATCTAAAACAACATTAAAAATTACTGAAGTAAAAATAATAATTGTTGCTCAAAAACCTTGACCTTCAGACCTTAATAAATTAATTAAAAAATTACTTAATAATATAAAAAATAAAAAGAAAATAAACCACTTAGTATAACCAACTGCTAATTGCAAAGCAATTTTATATACTTCGGGATTTGTCATTTGCGAATTTTTTGATTGCAAAGCAATTAGTGGTTCATTAGTAAATACTAAAATTGGTGTTAAAACAGTAGCAACAATAATCATTAAAGAAATTCCATTACCAATAGTTCGTGATATTAATGGATTATTTCTTTCCCCATAAGCAATACCAAACCTTGTTGATGTCCCTATAGCAATAAATAAACTAAAAGCTGTTAATAAACCAATTGTTGATGAAGAATATTGAGTTGCAACATTAATAATATTTCGAGCTAACATTTGTAAATTATTTTGTTCAATTAAAGAATTATTTTCTAAAAATGTACTAATAACATAACCATCAGCAAATTGTAATGCTAAAAACTTATCAACCAAATTATATGTTGACATAATAATCATAATTATAACCGTTGGCAAACACATAAAAAATATTGCTTTCCAAGGATTATAGTTGCGAATTATGATTTCTCTTTTTGTCAATTGTGGTTCATCATCATTTTTAAAATTATCATTAATTGTTGTTTTCATTTTTATACCTTTCTAGTTAATAAATAACGATTAACGCACCATAACTTTTAAATCTTTCAATGTTTTTAAAAATAAATTATATTGTTCTTTTAAATCTTCATCAGTAAATTGTTTTTTTGAATCATTAAAAAATAATCGTAAAGTTAAAGATTTTTTATCTTGACCAAGTTTATCAACATTTTTATACTCATTAATGAGTTGCAAATCAACCAACTTACTACTAATATTTAATAATGGCTTAATAATATTATCATACCTTGTATCTTTATTAACTAAAATTGACAAATCAAATCAAGAAAACATATTTCTAATAATTGTCTGATATTTAATATCGCATTTAAAAAGTTCATTAATTAATGTCATATTTAATGAAATAATAAAATTATCATCTTTAGAATTTAATTCTTGTTGAATTTTTGGGTGCACTTTACCAATTGTTGCAATTTGCTGATTTTTTATCAAAACATTAGCTTGTAAATGAGGATGCAAATCATCGTGTGTCGAAGGAACATACCGAATATCTTGATCATTAAAGTTTAACTTCCGCAATATTCCTTGCAATAATCCCTTAGTATTAATAAAATCAACAGTAATTGCTTGTGGTAAATAAGAAATACTCATTCATTCACCTTGCAATAAAATTGATAATTGTTGATGATGAAATTTTAAATCATCATAAATGTCTTCATAACTATAAATTTTAATACCATTAATTTTTCGTAAATTATTGTATTGGGCTACCGTTAATAATGAATTTACTAAATTAGTTCTTAAGTACTGATGATTTAACGACATTGGTTGTAATACCTTAACAGGTTTTGTGACATTAAAAAAATTAAAACGATTTAAATTAATACTTGACTCTAAATTATAAGTTTTTGTTTCAAAAATATTTTGATTTAATAAATAATTAATAACCGTTTCTAAAATATATTTACTTCAATTTTTTTCATTAGTTAACGACATAAATAATGGCATTATATTAGGAATATTGTTATAACCATATCTGCGAGCAATTTCTTCACTAATATCAGCCTCATTCATAATATCAAGTCGATATTTAGGAACAGTAATTATTAAATTATCATTAACACTAGATTCCGAAATTAAAAACCCTAACGGTTTTAAAAATTCAATAATATCTTTTTTTGTTAAATCACTAATTCCTAAAATACTTTTCTGGATTTTTAATGTTGTTTTTATCGTTACATTTTCTATTACTAATACTTTATTATTAATTATTGGTGACGCTTGTTTAATAGTTATAATTGATGTTAATAACTCTAAAAACCTTTGGATAGCAATTTCTAAATTATGCCCATTTGATGGTTTTGACCATCGTAATAAATTATTAGTATTAGCCAATGATAAATATCTTTTTTGTTGTTCATACATTTGCTTCTCATTTAGATGTAATGCCAAAACAACAAATTGTTTAGTCTCATTAATAATTTCATATTTCTTGTTAGTCATAACACCTAACACTTCAATAATATCATCACTAGCAATTACAAAATCTTGTAAAGATATCTCTTGTTCATTAACTTTCGTTTCTGCCATCGCTTTTTGAATTGATATTTCACTATTAATTTTTGAAAAATCATACCCCACTAATGGTTGTCCTGTTTCTCAGGAAACATAATTTAATAAATCTTGGATTAAATTATTTGGACGAATATTAGCATAACAAAGTCTTGAAAATAATCACTTTGGCGTAACGACAGTACTATCAATTAACACCGCAATATTTTTCATTGCCTTAACAAGATTATTATCAATTTTAATATTTAATGATAACTTATCATTAACTAAATTTCCTAAATGAGAAAAATCATCAGTTATTAACGATTTTAAAGGCAATTTAAAGAACGCTGCTATCTCACGAGCTAATTCATAAGCACTTAAACAATCACTACGATTATAGGTCAAATTAATAGTAAAAGCAGTATCATTTTCAAAAATATAACTTAAAGGATTAGTATTACCTAATGGATAATTAACATCCTCAGGAAATAAATAAACACCAAAAGCATCTTGATTAACTAAAACTTCCTTAGGAATTCCTAATTCTTGTAATGAGCAAATCATTCCTAAGGAAGGCTTATTAGCAATCATTCTTTCTTCAATAATAATGCCATTGGCTAAATGAGCACCAATTTTAGCAAAAATAACAAAACGATTTTCTTCAACATTATTAGCACCACAAACAACAGGAATCGGTAACTCTTCATTAATATCAACCATACAATAAGATAACTTATCAAAATTGACAAGTTTAGCTTTTGATAATACTTTCCCAATAACAATATTAGTATTTAAAGTATCAAAACTAAAAACTTTTTCAACTTCAAAACCAATATCATTTAATGCTTGTTCAATGTCTTCATTGCTAATATTTTTTAAATCAACATATTCATTTAAAAATTTACGGGTAATAATCATATAACACTCCTATTATTTTAAAAATTCTTAAATTGCTTTAAAAAACGATAATCATTATTATAAAAATGACGAATATCTTCAATACCATATTTTAACATTGCAATCCGCTCAATACCAATACCAAAAGCAAAACCTTTTAAAGAAGAGGCAAGGTTATTTTTAACAAAAACATTTGGACTAATCATTCCGGCACCCAAAATTTCTAATCACCCTGTATGTTTACAAATATTACATCCAACACCATCACACTTAGTACAACTTACATCCACTTCAACCGATGGTTCAGTAAAAGGAAAATAACTGGGACGCAAGCGCATTTTACTTTCTTCCTTAAATAACCATTTAATTAAATAATTTAAAGTTCATTTCAAATTAGCAAAAGAAATATTTGGAGCAACTAAAAAACCATCAATTTGCATAAACTGATGACTATGAGTAGCATCGTCCTCATCACGACGATAAACATTACCAGTGGAAACAATAGCTAACGGTAAAGAAGCATCTTTATATTTTTCTAAATAACGAGCCGTAACATTAGTACAATGTGTTCTTAATAAATAATTATTATCTAAATAAAATGAATCTTGCATCTCTCGGGCCGGATGATTTTTAGCTAAATTTAACCTTTCAAAGTTATATTCATCAGTGTCTACTTCCCGTCCTTGCACAATTTCATATCCTAATTGTTTAAAAATCTCACTAATCTCACAAATAATTAAATTTAAAGGATGACGATTAGCAATCAAAAAACTATTTACTGGTAAACTAACATCAATTGCTTCTGATTTTAATTCTAACGACAAATTTTCTTGCTTTAATAAAGTTTCTTGATTTTCTAATAAACTAATTATTTCCTTCTTAAAAACATTAACAATCATTCCTAAAGCAATTATTTCTTCATTTTTTAAATTACGCATTGTTCTTAATAAACTATCTAATTGCGATTTTTTACCTAAATATTTTATTTTTAAAGTTTGTAGAAGTTCTAAATCTTGACATTCATTAACTTCTTTTTTTGCTTGCACTAATAATTCATGTAATTGTTGTTCTGTCATTTACTTCACTCTACTATCATATAATAACTTGTTTAATTATAACAAATTCTATGTAAAACCTAATAAAAAATAAATTATATTTAAAATATAATTTATTTTTTATCGGACACATAAAGTTTTGTTAGGTAGAAAAAAGTTTAAATAATTTATGGTAAATGATTATTTTTTCTTTTTTAAAAAATACCTAAGAAAACCAAACGCTCTTCATCATACTTTTGTTGATTTTACAATCAGAACAATTTTACAAAAAAACTTGTTTTAAAATCTGCTGACAAACTTTAAAATTAGGGCAAAATTGCATCACTAATTCTTAAAATGCTTTACTATGATTAGGTTCTCATAAATGGGCTAACTCATGAATAATAATATAGTCAGTCAATAACCTCAAAATTAAAATGCATAATTTTGGAATTTAGAACAATTTTTTGCTTGTTAAAATGACAAACTCCTCATTTACACTACGCATCACTCTAAACTTAAGTTGTTGATAACTTAAATTCATTGTTTTAGCAAGCAATGTAGCCCGGGAACACAAATATAATTCAGCTTGCTTACTAAGAAATTTATTAAAATTTTTCACAAGTTGCGTCGCATCATTGCCCTTTAAATTAACAACAATAATTGTTGCGACAAAAATAACTTTATTTTTATTAGCAAAATAATTAATTTGCACCTCATAATTCTTATCTAAGAAATAAAAAAAATATGGTTTTTGATACAAATTAATTAAAATTTTTGTCGGTTTATTAATAATTTTCTATAATTTTTTTCAATTACTAATAAGAAAATCCTCAATATATTGTTCTTTCATTCCTAATGGCGCATTAACAATAATATTCGATGAACAATATATTACCGATAATCTTTTACCCTGTTGCAAATAATAATTCAACGCTACATTTTCATAAACTAATTGTTTTTTAAACATCACCTAATAACCATCCTCATACTACTTTTTAAATATTATTTTAATGCTTTTAAACATTATTCCCAAAGCTTTAAAATCTCACGGTTGTTTTACTCTTTTTAAAGGAACAAATTTATTTCCTTTTTTAAAATAATAAGGTTGAACCTTTGTTAAAATTAAATAACCTAAAGATGTAAAAAATATTCCAAAAGTAAATATAAAAATATAACCTAATGGTCACAAACGACCAGTTCGATCAAAAATATTAGCAGTGGTAACAAGGTTATTACCACTACCTCATAATGGATAACCATCACGACCAATAAATAATAAATTAGTTATTTCATTTTCATTTTTCGCAATAACTAATGAAAAAGCATTAAAACTTAAAGCCATTAAACTAAATATAATTAAACTAATAAAACTTCATAATAAATAATCACGATGATATTGAACAATACCATACATATATAAAAATCAATAAGTAAAAATAATAACAACATGTAAAACAAAATATAACCAATAAAAAAAATGTTGCGGTCCATACGATTTATCAGCCGGAATTAGTAAACTTGCAAAAACCATAATTACTACTCAAGGTGCAGTAATACTAAATAATTTATCATTAGTCTTAATTAATAAAATGCTACTAATAATTTGTGTTATTGAACTTAAATGAAAAGGAAAAATTCAAGGCCAGCCTCGTAAATTTTTTCCTGATTCTTTAAAATAATATAAATATAAAAAATGTAAAAAATAATAAATAAAATATAAAAAAATTTGAAAAATACCAAGAATTTTTAAAAATAATTTATTTTGCGCTAACTTAACATATCCTGTTTTAAAAATAAACAAACAAACCAAAACAATTAATGATAAAATGACGGGTAATCAATATTGTCAAGTAGCACCAATTTTAGTAATAACTTCACCATAACTTCCTGCTGGATTAAAAAAATCATATAATGATAAAAACATCTTTACTTCTCCCTTAATAGTTATTACTTATTCGTTGATGATTAATCCCATTTTTACTTAAATAGGCTTGAAAAATATCTTGAAAACTAAACTGCAAAACATTAGCAATTGTAAAAAAATGATTTAAAATGTTAGCATAATCATTAGTAATATTTTTTCAAAAAGCAACCGTATGATTAAAAGTTTCTAATATTAATAATGTTAAATCTTGTTCTTGCTTTAATTCATAAGAATATGCCTCTAAATCAATGTTAAAACTTAATCCAATACTAATAAGAAAATGTAAACAATCAATAAATTCATCTAAAACTAATTCTTTTGACTTATATGTCATACGATTTGATCAATATTTAAAACATCGTAATTCATTACTAAATTCTGATAATTCTACTAATAAAGCTAAAAATCGTTTATCAATTGTTTTTTCAACTAATAATTTTTTTTCTTCTAAAATTCTTTCATCTAATTTTTTTTGTAAACTAATAATTTGTTTTCATAATTGTAAATCCAAAATATATTTCACCCACCTCTAACTTATATTGTTTTATTTATTATAATTATATTTTTTCAAGTTGCAAATAAAAAATCTAGTAATAACTTATAAGTTATTACTAGATAAAATTAATCTTTTTTTTCTAATGCTGATTTAGATAAATCAACTAATTTTTTAAATTCAGCTGGTTGATGAATTGCCATTTCCGATAACATTTTTCGATTAATATCAACATTCGCTTTATGTAAACCATTAATAAATTGTGAATAAGACGTATCACATTCTCTAGCAGCACCATTAATTCGTGTAATCCATAAACTTCGAAACGCGCATTTACGCTTTTTGCGATCACGATAAGCATATACTAAAGACTTCATTACTTGTTCTTTAGCAGTTCTAAATAATGTATGTTTTGAACCAAAATAACCTTTAGCTTGTTTTAAAACCTTTTTATGGCGTTTCCTAATAGTAACGCCCCCCTTAACTCTTGCCATTATTATATTTCCTTTCTAACTAAGTAGTAGATTTTTTAATCTTCGGTAATCAGTTTTATGTACTGCTACTTCCTTTCTTAAATGTCTTTTTTTTTAGTTGACTTATTTTGTGCTAAATGAGAAGCAAAAGCACGCTTGCGCTGTCATTCACCAGTTCCGGTAATTTTAATTCGTTTCTGTAATGCTTTTTTTGTTTTCATTTTTGGCATTTTTTTGCTCCTTTTTTTTATTTAAATCCTTATCTTTTTTAGCAATTAAATACATATCATAAAACTGACCAGTTAACTTTGGTGTTTTTTCAATTTCACAATATTCTTTTACTAAATCATAAAACCGCATTAATGTTTCATAACCAAATTCTTTACGATGTGATTCTCTACCTCGAAACTTTAAAGATATTTTAACCCGATCACCATCTTTTAAAAATTCTATTACCTTCTTGGCTTTAAATCGCAAATCATGCTCACCGATATTAGGTGTTAAACGCATTTCTTTGTTTTGAATAATTCGCTGCTTTTTTTTATTATCTTTATCTTTTTTTTGCTCTTCATATTTATATCTACCATAATCTAAAATTTTAGATACTGGCGGATTAACATTAGGTGAAACAATAAACAAATCTAGACCCTGCTCTTTAGCAGCTCTTAAGGCATCATTTCGTAACATCACACCTAATTGATTGCCATTTTGATCAATAACTAAAACTTCACAAAAAGGAATATTTTGATTAATAAGATCATTATTTGGCTTATATTTCATAAAATAGAAAACCTCCCATAACAACATAGAAAAAGTGCGTACTAATACACACTCACTATTAAAATATTTAGATTTTAAATCTAAAATTATTATTAGCCGTTTACCCATAACGATAATATGTTGTTATCAGGTGAGTGTAACACTACTTTTTTTATTTATGTTCTTGTAAATAATAACATAAATAAGTAAAAATGCAAAAAAAATATTAAACTCAGGTCGCGTTTATTTTTCTTAGGTATTGCTTTGAAGAAGTAAAACAAAAACAATCAGTTAATTTTTATATGAGTCTGTCCAAAATTCTGTGTCTCGATAATTCATTCTGAATTATACTTAAACGAAGGAGAACAGAAAATGACAAAAAAATAAAAAAAGAACCTGATGCAATTGATAAAGTTGTTGATTATTTTTTAGAAAATATTGATAATCCACAAGATTTATTTAAAGGCAATACTATTTTTCAAGAATTTACCAGAAAATTAACTGAAAGAATGTTAAATGTAGAAATTAAAGATCATCTTGAAACTGATGAGAATCATAATAGACTTGGTACATAACTATAACTAGCTTAATTCAAAATTATATATTCCTGAAATTAAGTTAAATCGTAATTCAAACCTTCTAATCTTATTGTGGTAACGATAAACTAGTATTTTAAATCTTTTTAATCTAGCAAAAACATGCTCAATGGCAATTCTAACTTTACTTAAAAAATTTTTATATTCCTTTTTATCTGGATTTAAAGGATTATTTTTACTCTTTTTAATTGGCAATAATGTATTTTTATGAACATTTTGCAAACCTTGATATTCTGAATCAGCAACTAATTCTATTTTTGGATTTATAAATGTATTTGATTTTAAAAATAACTTATAATCATAAATACTGCCATAACAAAAATCTACTGAAATAATTTTATTGCTAAATAAATCAATAATTATTTGCGATTTTAATGTAGAAACCATATAAATATGACAAGATTTTGGTTTTTACAAGTTTGCTGTTAATTAATAAATAAATACGAGCTCATTTATTTATTATAAGAAATATAAGGTTAAATTAATATTTATTATTTTTAGTTATGCCTTGTATTTTTTTGTGCCTTGATCTAACACAATATGACCGAAATGGCGTGCCGGAGCGAAATATTCTTGGATACCGATTTCTTCGTTTTTGGCATTATTTTTTTCTCAATCCGTTCCTTCTAAAAATAAATTGGTTTCATCTTATAACAGTAAGGTTTTGTCTGGCAATACCGGATAATCAAAGTCTAATAATCCCATATGGCCTAAACTTAATTTTTGGGTTTCTAGTAATGGAAAGGTTGAGGCGATGTGATATTTCTTCTTTTTTAGTAATTTTAATGCGTATACTAGAAGGGCGGTTTTCCCAGTTCTTAACGAACCAATAACAATATTTAATGGTGAGTTATTTTTTAAGAAATTAATCACTTTGTTAATTTGTGTTAAATTACCGATTTTAAAAAGGAAAATTAAAATACAACCCGCTAAAAATAAATAGCTTACAATATTTTTAAAATAACCGTTGTAAATATATCAAATTGCTCCGCAATGTCATAAAATTAAAAATGAGGCGCGATTTAATTCAATAAAATGGTTATTTTTTTTCTATTATTCATTTGCAAAATTTCATCTTGCACCTCGCTTTATTTTTTTATTAGCGTACTGCTCCAAGTAATTTTTCAAACATTTTAAAGCAAATAAAGAATGTGGTCAAAATAAATGGAAAAATGAAGATTCAGTAGTAGTGGTCAGCAAAGAAGTTACCGACTTGTGGCATATTAACAGCAATAATTTCTCATATTTTAGTAAACGCTGTTATAATTGCATTTCATGATTTAGTCATCGCGTCATTAGCTGTTATTTTTGTTACTACTGGCGCTTCTGTTAAGAAAGTTCCAATCATATAATCACCCCCTTTCTTTTTAAAACATTCATCATTTATATTCAAAGTTTTTCTTAAATTTGTTAAAACCACGATTAACCTTAACACGATTGTATTTTTTTCTAATTAATTTTGAATTTCTCTGTGAATATATCACAATGTAACTTCGCGATATTACTTTTGTTTCTATCTAAATACTGATATGGTTTTTCAAAGGAGCATTAGAATAAATCACACCATAATCGCTGTTAAGAATCAAAAAGCAATGTTTTTGCTATTAAAAGTCAAAGTGGTGCTTCGGTTAATTTAATTTCTTTACCACCAGTAATGTGGGCCGGAATAGTTGTAATTTGAATAAATAAATCTCAGAAAGTTTGTTTAATTTGTTCTCAATTAAATTCTTTTAAATTTATTGTCATTTTTTATCGCCCAAAAATCATTTTTATTGGTAAATACATAATTGAAATTAAGGCGAAAAGAAAAGTAATGATAATAATTAATCCGGCAATAAAGGCAACCTGTGCAGGCATTTTTTCTATCGAAACAAACAGCTCTAAAAATTTCATAATAATTTTTCAAAACATTATTTTTTATCCTCGTTATTTTCTTTTAAATTAGGATCTTTAACCCATTCTTCAAAGCGAGCAATAAATATCTTTTCATCTTTTGTGAAATTACCAGTATTATTTTTAATGACATTTTTATATTTAATTCGCATTTTTATTTTGACATATATTTTATAAGCAAAATATGCCAATAGCATTATGCAAATGATAATAAATATTGTTCCAATCGCAATATTCATTTTTAAACTCCTTTAAAATAGTTATAATTTATATCTTTTTTGTTGTTTTCTTTTTCGGCAATGAAGAAGCTTAATAATTCTTGTCCCTTAATTAATTTTGTTTTGTTTTGTTTTTGATTAATTGAAATTATTTGATATTTACTATCTTTTATTATTCCGGTGCAAATTGAATTTTCATATTTTCCTTTATGAACAAATCGTTTTGCAAACCAAACACCGATTTGTTCATTAAATCACGGAATTTTTGGTGCTTTAATAAACATTGCGTTTTGTGTTTCTTTTAAGAGATATTTTTTAGTATTTAAGAAAATGTTTTCAATGTTTTTCATAATAAATTACCTTTCTTATAAATAAACTAAGTTATATTAACTAAGTTGTTAGTTAACTTAGTTTTTTAAACACTTATATATCGCAGATTTAAGTGTTTAACAAGCTTTGTTAGTAAATTTTGTTTTTTTAATTAGATAAAGATTTTGATAATTTTAAACTTAGCATACCCCCTTATATAGAAATTTCTACACTTTAGCATCCGCATCCTACCATCTACCCTTGGAACTAATTTAATAGCGTGTATATTTTTAGGAAACCCATCTATTCATTTTTTTATTGCAAAATGAAACAAATTGCTATAGCTAATAGGGCGTTATCTATTAACTGGTAAAACTTCTTTTGGTTATAGCAACCACCCACAATTTATCGTGTTTTAATATATACTAACATTATTAATTCACTTGTATTTAATTTTCAAAGAACAAATTTTTAACATCTTATAAAATAAAAAGACAATCATTGCTGACTGTCTTAATACTTATTCAAATCTTTGCCTACCTAACAAAAATTTATGCGTCTGATTTTTTTAAACAAGAAGGTGTTTATAAACCAAAACCGTCTGAAGATATATTGACTACTTATGGCTGAGAAATTCCTAAACTTGAAAGTATTAAAGTGTCATTTGTTTATTTAGATAGATATCAATTAAATAAACCACAATATTTTATAAATTCATTTTCAGCTAAAGTGCCACCACAACCAGAGAAAGATAACGAGAAACCGTTACCTACGGAAATAAATAAAAATGATGGTGATTATGATTATACTCAGTTTCAAGATAAACTAGATTATTTGATGATACAACGCCGAGATTTTGATAAATTTAATTATAGTTATTTATATTGAATACCCATTTTTAATTTCTTTGACGATAATTTTAAATATATGAGTGAAATGTCAGTTGAACTAAATGGTTTTAAACAAAATAGTAAATTTAGTTTAAGTCGCAAAAATTTATATCCGCCTGGTTTCATTGAAAAAGTTATTTTTAGAGAACTTTCCTTTTCTAGTTTTGGTGATGTTATTACTATAAAAACTGAGCATGGTAGCATTGTGGGCTATAATGAGTTTTTAGAAAATGGTAAATCGCTTTGAAAATCCGGCCCGCAACAAGCTTTGGAGGAGATTTTATTAATACCTTTTTTGGACAAGTTAATTATTATGGTAATACTTTCCATTTTTTACGCTATGATGATAAATTAAAAACTGATTTTAAAGATTTTATGCTTTATTACCAAAAAGATTTAACCATTGATTTTATTAATGGGTTATTTAATAAACTTTATAAAGTTTTAGGTGAGTTTTTTGTACAATTCTTTTATGCCGGTTTTGATATGGATGTTTCTACTTATGTAGAATTAGATTACAAAGGAATGCAACAAATCCCTAAAAATGTTTTACAAATGGGTTTTTTCTATCGCTCCTTAATTACTTTTTATCCCAAACGGTATTTAATTAACTTTGATTCAACAACGGAAAATAGTAAGAATATGATTTTTCGTTCTTATTTCTTTGTTAAAGATAAACCAAATTGCCAATGGTTTTAATAGTGGTAAAAATTCTTATCAAATAGATTTTAATGTGTTAAAAGCATATGATAACCAATTATGGGCGGGATGTTACTAGTAATAAACTGCATTTTTACAATGCCAAAGTTGATGTCATGTATGGAATTAATGTTTTTACGCTAACTTTTCCACTATATAAAAAGAAAAATGAAAGTACTGAATATCATTATTCTTTATACGATTTTAACATTTTGAATTCAACGGCCTTTATTGGCGGCGGAATAAGTGGATAATATGGAAGATTTAATTCCGACGCCGAATTGTTGTTCTTATTTGGGATTATTTAGTGCTATATCTTGTGGTATTCAGCATGTTTCTGTTAGCGTGTTAAATTGATTACTTGGTCTTTCGGGGATTAATCTTTTAATTCGCCCCTCTTGCGTGCGGATATTGCTAAAACAACGATTAATTTTACCAAAACCACCTTTCCGGTGTTTGAAATTATTCCGGCATTTCAGATGTTATTTGAATTTGTAGTGCCGTTAGCAATCTTATTAATGATATTAAAAAAGTTCTCTTAAATATTGCCAATATTTTTTATAATATAATTCCTTTGAAAGGAGGATTTTTCTTTATGCGAAAATTTTTATCAGCTTTAAATTTAGTATGTGTAATGTTTATTTTTGGATGTAGAAGTAATGTTTCTGAAAAAAAATTACAATTTTCTGGTTTAAATAATACATTTTTTAATGTAGAGAGTTTTGGCTCTGCTGGAAGAATAATTTTTTATGATGAAAGTGTTTGTTTTCCAGATGATATGTCTGAAAAAAGCTTTTTAATCGACAATCAAAGTATTAATAATCCTATAAAGGATTTTTTTAAATGAGAAGGTATTTATAAACCAAAACCATCTGAAGATATATTGACTACTTATGGCTGAGAAATTCCTAAACTTGAAAGTATTAAAGTGTCATTTGTTTATTTAGATAGATATCAATTAAATAAACCACAATATTTTATAATTTAATTTTTAGCAAAAATACCTAATTAATTAGCAATTTTAATAAATATGTTTGAAAATCGTATTTTTTGTAATACGGTTTTATTAATTTAAGGAGTTTAAAAAAATGAAATATATTATCCCCAAGCTGATTTAGCAGATTTAAAAGCAAAAGCACAAAGTTGATTAAGTGTTAATTGCCATAATCATTATTACTATAAAACTAAAAAACGCACTACTGCCTATTTAAATTTATGTACTTATTTCTTTCTATATTAAAAAAATTACTTTAACAAAACTTATTAAAAAATATTTTAAGAACAAAACGAAAACCTTTTATCGTTGGGCATAAAAAATTATAACTGCTTATTATTCTGACAATTTAGATTTGTTATTGTTTAAAACTACAAAACCACAAAATCTTAATTATCAATATAGTTTAAATTCTCGCAAAAAAGTATGTGATTTATATTTTGATTACAAAAATCTTCAAGCCGGTGGAATGTGGTCTTTATTTAACAATTTAAAAATCAGTTTTCACGATATTAAAAATTCAGAAGTTTCTAAAAACATCAAAACTTTTTATCGCTGAATTAAATCTGATCTTCGTTGAAAAGAATTAAAACAACAAGTCAAACAAACTAAACGCCATTTTGAGCGTTATGAAGATGAAGTTTTTGAAATTGGTCTTTTACAAATGGATGCCAAAATTATTACCACATCAAGTTTTCCGGTTGATAAAAAATATTACATTTATGGATTTCATTGACGAAATGACACGCATAGCGCATTTGGTTATGTTTATGATAGTTTAGGAACTAATAATGCGGTTAATGCCTTGCGAAGAGCAGTGAAAGATTTCGGCGAATTTGATATAACAATTAAACGCCTTCGCACTGATAATGCTCCTGAATTTACTACTACTAATTGAAGTAATAAAAAAGCATATAAAGTAAAAGAAAGGCCTTTTACAACCTTTCTTTCAAGGAACGGAATTGTCCACGAAACCACACCAATCCGTTCTCCTCAGAGCAACGGGAAGATCGAATGATTCCACCAACATTATACCAAATTATTTTATTTTAAGGATAAAAAACTAAATTAAAATGAAATTCAACATTTCTTAAATCAATATTATTACTTTTATAACTTTGAAAGCTGTCATTTATCATTAAACACTAAAACGCCATTTTAAACATTACAAAAATTTTTAAGAAAATAATTTGTCTATATTTTAAATTGTTATTTTTTGCAAATAATTAAATTGGTTGTGCACACCCCAATTAAAGTGATTGTTCCTAAAAAACTTAATATTTTTTTTCATATTTTTAATTCCTTTCTTTTTATACATTTTGTTAATTTAATTAAAAATGGAAATAATTTGTTTATTTCCATAAAAATATTTATTTTTAATATTTTACTTTTATAAAGGTAATTAACCGCTTGCTGATGTTGTTCATATTGATAATTGATTTACGGGATCTTCATTTACAGCTAAATTTAATCCATTAGAAATATCATTACTTCTAAATAAATTTCTAAATGATTGTGGATTTTTATTTCATCTATTTAACAAAATTACTAATAAACCACCAGCGCCGCGCCGATAGGAATAGATAATGCTCTAGCTAGAGCACTGCCTTCTAAAACGGCACCAGTAAAATCCAAGAGCAACACAACTAATGCCCCTCCTATACCATCTCTTAAATTCTGAGCTATAGTTAATTGTGATAATGTTTGTGCGGCTTGTCTTCCTATTCTTAAAACAAAATTATTTCCTCAATTTGATGAACTTTCAATTATAACTTCATCATTATGTAAATAATAAACTGTTCCAGGAATTGGCGTTGTTGTGCTTTGTCTTTTATTTCGTTTTAAAGTTTCTAACTTGTTATTTTCTTGATTTTTATAAGAACTTGCAGAAACCAAAATTGGCATAACACTACCTGTAATTGTTACTACACTTAATAAACTTAACAGTTTTTTCATTATAATTATTATCCTTTCTTTATTTAATTCATTTTTAAATTTTTATTGATCAATTACAACACCATAATAGCTGTTATAATATCTTTCACCAGGAATAGCTCACGCACTATTTGCATCAGTTTTTATCACTAATCCAAGATTATCATTATTTTTTTAAGAAAAAATTATTAATCTCATCATACTTTGACACTATGATTTCAATCATAATTGAACGATTTGATTGAGTAACAGCGCTACCAAATTCATCTATATTAAAAGTATTTAAAGTACTTACTAATGAATTTTTAAATTCTTGAGCATTCTTAGTATCATGTTGAAAAGAAATGTTCTGTCAAGTAGAATGACTAATGTATATATGTAAATAATTTCCTTTATTTTGCAATTTATTAACATTCCATCTTTTTACACGAACTAAATTTTCTAAGTTATTTGTTTGTAAATAATTAATTTTACTTTTCGCTGAAGATGGAGCGTTTCCGATAATTCCGGCCATTCCGATTCCGCCCCCCCCGCTATTGTTATTGTTCCTAATAATCCTAGTAATTTTTTCATATTAATTAACTTCCTTTTTGTGAATTTTTACTAATTAATAAAATTTACCGAATAATTAACAACCTTTCTCCGAATTTTAATCTACAGTCTCATTAGTCTGGAATTTGATTGTACCATATTAGGAGATTTTTACTGAATTTTTTTAATTTTAAAAGGACGCATAAATTTTTGTTAGGCAGGAAAAAAAGGTTTAAATAATTTTTAATGACAATCAACGACAATTTAATTATCATTTTATTTAGAAAATAAATAGTAAAACAAAATATTTAATATTATTAACAAACATAATCTTAAGTAAAAAGTTATAAAAACTAAGTAAAATGCTTATAAAACCAACATTAAAATAATTTTTTACAACAAAAATCATATATAAGAAATATATACTTAATTTGAATATTGAAATAATTTATAGTAAATGATTGTTTTTTCTTTTTTAAAAAATACCTAAGAAAACTAAACGTGACCATTTTAAAAAAACTGCTTGTGTTTGTCATAAGTCTGTGGTTTATTGCATAAATGTTGCCTTTTCTTACTAGAAAATAATAATTTTAGTTTTTTTTAATTCTTTCAACTGAAATTTCTGTAGCATCAATTACTAATAAATTATTATTAGTACTCTTATTTTTCAATAATATCCTTTTGCCAGATATATGAAATTGACTATTTTTTATTAAAGTATTTTCAACTCAAAAGATATCACGAATAAAACCAACATGACTAATATTATATTTTTTTGCAATAACAAGATATGTACTATATTCTTTTCATTATTCTAAAGTCATAAGTAATCTTTGCTCTATTGATAATTTATTTGGTCTACCACCAATTTGTTTTTGTTTAGCTTCAGCTTCTTTTAAAATTTTTGCTATTTTCATGAAAGTTTTATATTTTATAGTCTAGTAAGCATAAATGTTATAGTTATAAGTTATACCAAGTCTAATGATTTAAAATCAATTTATACAGCAATTAATGAAGAAATAGCGTTAGTTGCTTTAGATCATTTTTCAGAAAAATGAAATAAAAAGTATCCACAAATTACTAAATCATGAAAAAATAACTGAGATAATTTAATAATTTTTCTTGAATATCCTCAAGAATTTAGAAGAATTATTTATACAACTAATACAATAGAGTCTGTTAATAGTCAACCAAGAAAAGTCGTTAAAAATAAAAAGATTTTTCCTAATGATTTATCAGTTTTTAAAATATTTTATTTAGCATTTTAAAATATGACTAAAAAATGAACAATGCCAATTCAAAATTGGGGTAGTGCAATTTCACATTTAATGATAAAATTTGAGGACAGAGTGAATTTAAGTTAATTACTTAGAGACACAGTTAATTGGACAGCCCCAAACAAAAAAAAAATACTTAAGGCCCCCCTATATATTTATAAATTTCTTATTACATATGATACAATTACTAGCGAAATTAGAATTTATAAATAAATGGGGTATAAAAATGTTTACTGATTTTTTGGCAAATCGCATTACTAAAGCTATTAAGAAGAATATTAAGACATCAACTTTAACAGAAAAAAATATGGAAGCTACTTTAAGTGAAATTAAACTTGCTTTATTAGAGGCTGATGTTAATTTTAATGTTGTAAAAGAATTTGTTAATAATGTTCGTGATCTAGCGATGGGAGAGTTTATTCTTGAAGGTTTAAAACCCGAACAAATGTTAATTAAAATTGTTCATAATGAGTTAATTCGTATTATGGGACATAAAGAACATTTATTGAATCTTAATAAACGACCAACAGTTATTATGATGGTTGGGTTACAAGGAAGTGGAAAAACAACCACAACAGCTAAATTAGCAAATTTATTACGAAAAAAGTATCATAATAATTCTTTGTTAGTTGCTTGTGATGTGTATCGACCGGCAGCCATTGAACAGTTAAAATCGTTAGGTAAGCAATTAGACATTCCTGTATTTTCATTGGATGATGAAAAAGATGTTGTTACAATTGCTAACAATGCTCTTAATTATGCAATTGAAAATAAGTTTGATGTTGTTATTGTTGATACAGCAGGAAGATTGCATATTGATAGCATATTAATGGATGAATTATCTAATTTAAAACAAAATATTAATCCCCAAGAAATTCTTATTGTTGTTGACGCGATGACAGGACAAGAAATAATTAATGTTACTGAACGATTTCATCAATATCTTAATTTAACAGGAACAATTCTTTCTAAACTAGATGGCGATGCTCGTGGTGGGGCGGCACTTTCTATTAGTCATTTAACTAAAATTCCGATTATGTTTGCTGGCGCGGGAGAAAAGGTTGAAGCACTAGATATTTTTTATCCTGAAAGAATGGCTGACCGAATTTTAGGGATGGGCGATGTTCAAAGTTTATTTGAAAAAGCTCAGGATATTGTTGATGAAAGATCAATTCAGAAAACAATGAATCGGATGATGATGGGACAATTTGATTTAGATGATTTATCTAATCAAATGAAACAAATGTCAAAGATGGGTAGATTTTCAGGAATAATTAAAATGATGCCCGGGGTTAATAATCTTAGTGATATCAAAATTGAAGGCGCTGAAAGTAAGCTATTATTTACAAGGGCATTATTAGATTCAATGACTAAAAAAGAACGAAGAGATCCGCGACTTTTAAAACATTTAAAAAGAAAAAATCGGATTGTTAGAGGTTCGGGACGAAATGAAAAAGAATTTAATAATTTAATAAATCAATTTGAAAAAGCTAAAAAAAGTGTTGATTCAATAGCAAAACAAATTAAATCAGGAAGAATACCAGATTTTAGTAAGTTTAAGTTTAGATAAATAATTTCTAATCCTTAGTTTAAGAGGGGCTGTCCAAAATTCTGTGTCTCGATAATTCATTCTGAATTATACTTAAACGAAGGAGAACAGAAAATGATAAAAAAAGTAAAAAAAAGAACCTGATGCAATTGATAAAGTTGTGGATTATTTTTTAGAAAATATTGATAATCCACAAGATTTATTTAAAAGTAATAATATTTTTCAGGAATTTATCAAAAAATTAACTGAAAGAATGTTAAATGCAGAAATTAAAGATCATCTTGAAACTGATGAGAATCATAATAAAAGAAATGGCAACACACCAAAAACCATTATTACTAAAAATGGTTCAATTGCAATTGATGTATCAAGAGATCAAAATAGTACTTTTGAACCAGTAATTATTCCAAAAAGACAAAGAAAATTTGATAACTTTGATCAAAAAGTAATTTCTTTATATGCAAGAGGAATGACAATTTCTGATATCAAAGCACAATTACAAGAATTCTATCACGGAACAGAAATTTCAGAAAGTTTAATTAATCAAATAACTGATGATGTTATTGAAGAAGTTAGAGTGTGACAAACTAAACCTTTAGAGAAGATTTATCTGATTGTTTATTTTGATTGTATTGTTGTTGTTAAAGTAGAACAAGATAAACGAATAATAAACAAAGCAGTATATCTTGCCTTAGGAATTAATTTAAATGGTTTAAAAGATATTTTAGGAATGTGAATTAGCGAGAATGAGGGAACCAAATTTTGACTGAATATAAAATAATCCTTTTACGGAAATGAAAAATCGTGGCTTACAAGATATTCTTGTTGCTTATAGTGATAATTTAACAGGAATGTCTGATGCAATAGAAGCTGTTTTTCCAAAAACACAACATCAATTATGTATTGTTCATCAAATTCGTAATAGTTTAAAATTCGTTCCTTACAAAGACCGCAAACTGGTAGCTAATGATTTAAAATCAATTTATACAGCAATTAATGAAGATACAGCCTTACTTGCTTTAGACAATTTTGCTGAAAAGCGAGATAAAAAATACCCCCAAGTTGCTAAATCATGAAAAAATAACTAAGATAATTTAATAATTTTTCTTGAATATCCTCAAGAATTTAGAAGAATTATTTATACAACTAATACAATAGAGTCTGTTAATAGTCAACCAAGAAAAGTAATTAAGAATAAAAAGATTTTTCCTAATGACGCATCAGTTTTTAAAATATTTTATTTAGCATTTCAAAATATGACTAAAAAATGAACAATGCCAATTCAAAATTGGGGTAGTGCAATTTCACACTTAATGATAAAATTTGAAGACAGAGCGAATTTAAGTTAATTACTTAGGAGGGACACAGTTAATTGTACAATTCCAGTTAAAAAAAAGAATTAGAAATTATTTTATTTTTATTTATTTTATGTCACGATTATCTTTTCTTATTAAAACAGCTTTAATTTTACGAGCCCCATAAATCTTATGACTTTTATTAAATGCGCCGATAACTTCTTCTTCATAATTATTAACATAATATTTAACACAATCATTAGTTTGATAATAATATGTTGATTTTGCTATTTTTAATACTTGACATATTTTTAGCACGGAATATTTTTCTTTATTATTGTTAATAATTCCTATTTTTTGCCAATTATCAGTGCTGCTCGCTTTAAAATGTCATTGTCTATTCGTAATTGTTGTTTTTATTTTCGTAAGTAAATTAATTCATTTTCTTCATTACTTTGATTATCTTTTGCTTTAAAAGAACCAGAATTATTAAAATTTTCAATTCACTGATATACGGCTGATTTTGAAACCCCGCATTCTTTAATAATTTCAACAATGCTTTTTCAATTTTGATAAAGCATGACAATTTGTTTTTTAAATTCATCTGTATATGAATTTTTGCCCATTTTTATATTCCTACTTTCTTAATAATTTTATTTTATTTGAAAGTCCACATAAATATGGTCCAACTTATTCTAACCTATCCAGTTTTGAGAAATTATTATGGAATTCTTAAAACTGTTTGTTCCGATAGAAAAAATGCTTGCACAAGTCTCGTTTATTGCCGGATTAATTATTATCATTGCTTTTCTTTTCGTCTTAATTTCAATTATGTATTTACCAATAAAAATGATTTTTGGGCGATAAAAAATGACAGTAAATTTAAAAGAATTTAATTGAGAACAAATTAAACAAAATTTCTGAGATTTATTTATTCAAATTACAACTATTCCAGTTCATGTTAGTGGCGGGTGGTAAAGAAATTGATTTAACCGAAGCACCACTTTGACTTTTAATAGCAAACATTGCTTTTTAATTCTTAACAGCGATTATGGTGTGATTTGTTTTAATGCTGCTTTGAAAAAGCATATCAGTATTTAGATAGAAACAAAAGTAATGTCAAGAAGTTACATTGTGATGCATTCCCAAAGAAATTCAAAATTAATTAGAAAAAAATATAACCGTGTTAAGGTTAATCGTGGTTTTAACAAATTTAAGAAAAAATTTGAATATAAATGATGAATGTTTTAAAAAGAAAGGGGGGTGATTATATGATTGGAACTTTCTTAACAGAAGCACCAGCAGTAACAAAAATAACAGCTAGTGACGCAATGACTAAATTATGAAATGCGATTATAACAGCATTTACTAAAATGTGAGAAATTATTGCTGTTAATATGCCACAAATCGGCAACTTCTTTGCTGACTACTGAATCTTAATTTTTTCCATTTATTTTGGCAATATTCTTTATTTGTTTTAAAATGTTTGAAAAATTACTTGGAGCAGTCCGCTAATAAAAAAATAAAGTGAGGTGCAAGATGAAATTTTGCAAATGAATAATAGAAAAAAATAACCATTTTATTGAATTAAATCGCACCTCATTTTTAATTTTATGACATTGCGGAGCAATTTGATATATTTACAACGGTTATTTTAAAAACATTGTAAGCTATTTATTTTTAGCAGGTTGTATTTTAATTTTTCTTTTTAAAATCGGTAATTTAACACAAATTAACAAAGTTATTAATTTCTTAAAAAATTCACCATTAAATATTGTTATTGATTCATTAGGAACTGGAAAAACTGCCTTTTTAGTATACGCATCAAAATTACTAAAAAAGAAAAAATATCATATCGCATCAACATTTCCATTACTAGAAACCCAAAAATTAAGTTTAGGTCATATGGGATTATTAGACTTTGATTATCCGGTATTGTCAGACAAAACCTTACTGTTATGAGATGAAACCAATTTATTTTTAGAAGGAACGGATTGAGAAAAAAATAATACTAAAAACGAAGAAACGGGTATTCAAGAATATTTTGCTTTGGCACGCCATTTCGGTCATATTGTGTTAGCTAGCGGTCAAAGAGATAAACATATTTGAGTTAAAGTTCGTGATATTGCCAATAATGTGATTGTGGGAATTCGTAAAAAACCCGTTAATATTTTTCGCCCCTACTTAAAGGTCATCTATTGGAATGGTAACCCTTTTTAAGACATTTTTTATGTAGACTGCCATTTTCTAAATTTAATGGGTGTTAAATAATTTAAGCTACTGTGAATTCGAATATTGTTTTATTAATTAACAAAATCAAATAGTTCGCATTTTAATTGTGTTAAATTTTCAAATTTTTTACCCTTAATAAATTCTTTTTTAAAGGTTCTGTAAGTTGTTTCAGTCACAGCATTATCATAATGATAACCTTTATTGCTTAATGATCCCTTAATATTAAAGGTTATTAAAATTTCATCAATGATTTTATTTTTGAACTCATTACCGCGATCGGTATGAAATAAAGTTATTTGCTTTAATAGTCGTGTTATTTTATGAAAAGCTTGTTGAACTAGTTCAGCGGTTTTGTTTAGCCCAGCATTATATCCAATTATTTCGCGATTAAACAAGTTAATTAATAAACAAATATAGTGTCATTTCCCACCAACTTGCACATATGTTAAATCACTAACAACAACTTCATTAAGTTTTTTGTCATTAAATTCACGATTTAAAACATTACTAATTTGGGCATTATTAGTTGTTGTTTTGTGATTACGATATTTTAATTTGGTTTATTTAGAAACCAAATTATTTTTGATCATAATGCATCTGATTTTTCGCCGCGATAAGATGATATCTTTTCTTATTAAAACAGCTTTAATTTTACGGACCCCATAAATTTTGCGACTTTTATTAAATGTATTGACAATTTCTTGTTCATAATTATTAACTTGCTTGTTAGTGCATTTATTAGGTTGATAATAATACAATAATACGTTGATTTTGATAAACCCAAAATCTTACATATTTTCCTCGCTGAATATTTGTTATTGTTGTTATTAATTATTTTTATTTTTTGGCCATTATCAGTGCCGCTTGCTTTAAAATATCTTTTTCCATTCGTAATTGTTTTAATTCTTTTCGTAAGTAAATTAATTTATTTTCTTCATTACTTCGATTATCTTTTACTTTAAAATAATCAGAATTATCGAATGATTTTATTCAATTATAAATAGCAGGTTTTGAAATACCATATTCATTAATAATTTCAATAATGCTTTTTCAATTTTGATAAAGCATGATAATTTGTTTTTTAAATTCATCTGTATATGAATTTTTGCCCATTTTTATATTCCCACTTTCTTAATAATTTTATTTTATTTGAAAGTCCACATAAATATGGTCCAACTTATTGTAACCTATCCAAATAGTTGAATTAAATTATATAAGGACGGAAATCATCAAGAATTAGTGAAAAACATTCGTAATGTTGCTAAAAATGAGTTAAATAAAGATATTAAAACAAATTTAAGAAAGGCGAGTAATTATTTCAGTAATAATAAGCAAGGTATTCATCATAAGAATTTAAATAACCTATTACATTTAAGAATGGCAAATTTAAACAAATTAAATGTATTACATTATATTAATGAAAATATTAATTCAGAAATAGAAATCAGAAAAGAAATATATAAAACTTCATTATGAAATAAATATAATAAGAAAAATGATGATAGTTGAATTAATAAAGGTAGTATTGTATATACAAATAAATATATTACATTTAAGTAAGTAAAAATATTAGTTAAAATTTAATAAAATTAATAATTTTTTATTGTGTAAAAATTCAATAATATGATAAAACGATGATGAATAAAAATGACAATAACAAGAAAGGCGGGGTTAGTTTGGTAATTAAATAATATAATTAGCTGATTGTTTTACTTCTTCAAAGCAATACCTAACAAAATTAAACGCGACCCGACGATCATATTTTCTGTGTGTCTTTGTTTAGTTTTTGCTATAATATATAATATATATCGCATTAGAGGAGGATAGTAATAGATGTGTCAAGAATTACAGATGTAAGAGCGATAGAAGTTTTAGATTCTCGTGGTAATCCCACAATTCAAGTGGAAGTGTGAAGTGAATTTGGTTATGGTAAAGCCTTGGTTCCTCCGTCAGGGGCATCGACAGGTGAATTAGAAGCTTTAGAATCAAGAGATAAAGATGAAAAGCGATATATGAGTAAAGGTGTTTTAAAATCTGTTGCTAATATTAATAAAACGATTCGTGAAGAAGTAGTAGGAATGGATATGGATGGATGTTACTAATCAACTTTTAGTTGATCTAGTGATGATTAAATTAGATGGTACTGATAATAAAGAAAAATTAGGTGCTAATGCCATTTTAGGAGTATCAATGGCAATTATGCGCGCAGCCGCTGATGAAGTAGGTTTACCATTATATCAGTATATTGGCGGTATTGATGCTAGAAAATTACCAGTACCAGTGTTAAACATTATTAATGGCAGGAAGCATGCGGATAACACAATTGATTTTCAAGAGTTTATGATTATGCCGGTTAGTGCTCTTGATTTTAAAGAAGCAATTAGAATGGCAGCAGAAGTATTTCATTACTTTAAAGAAAATTTTATACGATGTGCTGGTGATACTACTTCTGTTGGTGATGAAGGTGGGCGGATTTGCTCCAAATTTAGATAATGAAGGTGCATTAGATGTTATTGTTAAAGCAATTCAAACAGTAGGATATAAAGCTGGTATTGATATTAAAATTGCAATGGATTGTGCTTCTGGTGAACTATATGATAAGGAACGAAAAATTTATGTCTTTAAAAAACTAAGTAAAAAAACTGGTCAAGCTGTTGAAAAAACCACTGACGAAATGATTTCGTATTTAGAACAGTTAGGTTAGTTAATAAATATCCGATTATTTCTATTGAAGATGAACTATCAGAACATGATTGATTGGGATGGTTTTGTTAAATTAACAGAAAAGTTAGGTAATAAAGTTCAAATTATGGGAGATGATATTTTTGTAACTAATCCTAAGATAACAAAAGAAGGTATTGAAAAGCAAGCGGCTAACTCAATTTTAATTAAAATAAATCAAATTGGAACAATGAGTGAAACGATTGCAACGATTCAAATGGCTCAAAAAGCTAATTGAACAACAGTTGTATCACATCGTTCAGGTGAAACTGAAGATACAACTATTGCTGATTTAGCGGTTGCTTTAAACACTGGACAAATTAAAACTGGTTCAATGTCAAGAACCGATCGGATTGCTAAATATAATCGCCTCTTAGCGATTGCACATGAATTAGGTGTTATTGATGAATATGATGGAATGGAAACATTTTATAACTTAACAAAGAAAACTTAAAATATTTAAATATCTCCCAATTAATTGGGAGATATTTTTTATTTAAGAATATTATTTCTTTAATTAGAAACGTTTTTCACTCTATTCTTGTTATTGTAACCTATCCACTTCATTCAATGAAAAATATTACTGTCAAAAGAAAACACCCCCTAAAAATTTGTAAAAACCAAATATACTAAACATCTGTGATTTCTAAATAATTAAAAAAGACCGAATTTTATTTCAGTCTTTTTCTTGGTTTTTGGAAAATTCCCACCAACCGAATATTTTATGCGCTCAATGAATATTAGTCCAATTGTAATATTCATTTTTAAACTCCTTTAAAATAGTTATAATTTATATCTTTTTTGTTGTTTTCTTTTTCGGCAATGAAAAAACCTAATAATTCTTGTCCCTTAATTAATTTGGTTTCATTTTCTTTTTGATTAATTGAAATTATTTGATATTTACTATTCTTGATTATTTCGATGCAAATTGAATTTTCATATTTTCCTTTATAAACAAATCGCTTTGAAAACCAAATACCGATTTGTTTATTAAATCACGGAATTTTTGGGGCTTTAATAAGCATTGCGTTTTGTGTTTCTTTTAAAAGATATTTTTTAGTATTTAAGAAAATGTTTTCAATGTTTTTCATAATAAATTATCTTTCTTATGAATAAACTAAGTTATATTAACTAAGTTAGTTAACTTAGTTTTTTAAACACTTATATATCGTAGATTTAAGTGTTTAACAAGCTTTGTTAGTAAATTTTGTTTTTTTATTAGATAAAGATTTTAATAATTTTAAACTTAGTATCTTCCTATATAGAAATTTCTACACTTTAATGTCCGCATCCTACCCTTGGAACTAATTTAATAGCGTGTATATTTTTAGGAAATCCACCCATTCATTTTTTTATTGCAAAACGAAACAAATTGCTATAGCTAATAGGGTGTTGGGTGTTATCTATTAACTGGTAAATTTCTTTTGGTTATGGCGCGACCACCCACAATTTATCGTGCTTTAATACATACCAACATTATTAATTCACTTGTATTTAATTTTCAAAGAACAAAATTTTAACACCTCATAAAATAAAAAGACAATCATTGCTGACTGTCTTAATACTTATTCAAATCTTTTGCCTACCTAACAAAACTTTATGCAACCGCTGTAATCTTCATTAATTAACTATTTTAAATATTCTAAACTTTTAACAATAACATTATCTCGTAAATACTTTAAAAAGGAAATTTTAATTTTTACACCATAAATATTATTATTAAAATTAAGAATATATGATTCACATTTTAAAACATTATCAATTCTAATAATACAAGAAATTGCTTGATAGTTTTTATTATCTAAACTAACATTAGTAATATAAAAACCCTCATTTAATATTGAGAAATTATCATTTAGATGAATATTTGCTGTTGGAAATTGAATTTTATTATTTAATTTATTACCTTTAACAACAACACCTTTAATATTATAAGGTTGTAATAATAACTTATTAGCACTAGCAATTTGTTTTTCTTGTAGTAACTGACGAATATATGTTGTTGATACCCGAATATCATTATTAATTAAAACTTTATTAACAACAATTACTTTAGAAAAATTTTTCTGCAAATGACTAATATTTCCCAGACCAAAATTTGCAAAACGAAAATCATCACCAACAACAATAATATCAATATTCAATTGTTTAAGATAAAAAATAACCTGTTCAATTGATCATTTTCTTGTATTATCATTAAATGGAAAAATAACAAAATTATCAAATCCCATTAATGAAACTAATTTTTGCTTATCTCCCATATCAAGCAAGTCATCATATTGTTGTTTTAAAATTATTTTCTTTGGTGCTATTGAAAAAGTAAAAAATAGTGATTGATAATTATTTTCTTTAGCTTCCTTTAATACTGTTTGAGTTAATAACTGATGTCCAATATGAAGTCCATCAAAAAATCCTAAACACGCTACTTGTTTATTTGAAAATTGCTGTTTTTCATCAATAGTATTAATTATTTTCATCATTTCATAATCCTTTTTTGCAATAATATTTATTATCTAGTCCCTTAACATATATTGCTAATGGGATTTGATTATTATCAGTTAACAATACAGTATCATTTTCAACATCTTTTAATTGAATAACCTTACCATTTTTAATATCTTTTGTTTCTTTAACATTAATAAGTGGCATATAGTCTTGTAATACATTTGATAATGAAATCATATTTCATTCTTGAATTTTATCAAGTTTTCAACAATTACTAATCTTATATGCACCACTAGCTATTCTTTGCAATTTTTTTACTGTTGCTATAGTATTTAAAGCTTTAGCAATGTCTACTACTAAACTACGAATATATGTTCCTTTTGAACATTTAACTTTTAAGGAAACATAAGGAAAATCAAAACTTACTAACTCTAAATAATCTAACTTAACAAGTCGTTTTGCTAATAATACTTTTTGGTCCTTGCGAGCATATTTATAAAGTTTTTTTCCTTGAAACTTAATCGCAGAATATTTAGGCGGTGTTTGATTGTATGATAACGGAAAAAAATTTAAACAATTAAGAAATTGTTCTTTTGTAATTAACTTATTATCATTAGCAATAACATTACCAGTAATATCACCACTATTAGTTAAAATATTAAATTGCATTGTTACTAAATACTCTTTCATTTCATTCAATAATAATGAAGAAATCTTTGTCGCTTGATTGACCAAAATTATTAGTACACCAGCAGCTAGAGGGTCTAAAGTTCCGGCATGACCAACTTTATAATATTTAAACTTTTTTTTAAGATAAGATACTACTTGATGCGATGTCATCCCAGTGGGTTTATCAATTAGTAAAATTCCTGAATTCATTATAATAAAAAACCTCTAAGGATATTATATCATCCCACACTTAAAAGACCTTGAAAAATTTACCAATACAACTAGGGCGCGTTTAGTTTTCTTAGGTATTGCTTTGAAAAAGTAAAACAATCAGCTAATTATATTATTTAATTACTAAACTAACCATATCTTTCTTGTTATTGCCATTTTTATTCTTTTTCATTTTATCATATTATTGAATTTTTACACAATAAAAAATTATTAATTTTATTAAATTTTAACTAATATTTTTACTTACTTAAATGAATATATTTATTTGCATATACAATGTTGCCTTTGCTGATTCAACTATCATCTGGATTGGCAACCCTTTTTAGGACAATTTTTATATAGACATTTGTTTTCTAAAAGTAACTGGAGATAAATAATTTAAACTGCCATGTATTCTAAGATTATTGTATCAATTAATGTAATCAAATAATTCAAGTTCTAATTGTGCAAGATCATTGAATTTTCTACCATTAATAAATTTTGTTTTAAAAACTTTATAAGCTGCTTCAGCAACTGCATTATCATATGGACAACCCTTCGCACTCAATGATCTTTGAATTTTAAATGTAGATAATAATTAATCAATTATATTATTTTTAAACTCATTTCATTACCTCGGTCGGTATGAAATATTTCAATTTTTGATAATGGTCTGGTCTAGTAATTCGCATAATAGCTTGATAAACCAACTCCGTATTTTTATTTGGTCCGGAACTATAACCAACAATCTCGCGATTATACAAATCAATTAGGAGACATACATAAAATCATTTAAAACCCACTTTTATATAAGTTAAGTCACTAACGATAATTTCATTTATTTTTCTATTATTAAAGTCTCGGTTTACAATGTTATTTACTGGATGATTATTTACTTGAATATTTTTGCATTTAAGTCTTGTTTTTGTGTACTTTGATATCAAATTATTGTTTTTCATAATGTTTCTAATTTTGCGTCTAGATAGGTTAATACTTTTATGAGCTAATACTACTTTGATTTTTCGGGCTCCATAGACTTGGCGGCTTTCGTTAAATGCACTGATAATTTCTTGATTATAATTATTCACTATTTTCCTTGTGTATTTATTAATTTGATAATAGTAATTGGATTTTGAAATATTTAATAATTTACACATTTTTCTTATTGAATATTTTTTCTTATTGCTATTAATTATTGTTATTTTTTGGCCATTATCAGTGCGGCTTGCTTTAAAATGTCATTTTCCATTTTTAAGTCTTTAAGTTCTTTTCGTAAAGTTATTATTTCATTTTCTTCTAGTTTGCGATTGTCTTTTGCTTTAAATGAACCAGAATTATTATAATTTTTAACTCAACTATAAATAGTTGGTTTTGGTAAATTATATTCTTTCCCTAAATTAATAACACTTTTGCCATTTTTGTATAGCATGACAATTTGTTTTTTAAATTCTTCAGAGTATGAGGTTTTATTTCCCATTTTTATATTCCTTCTTTCTTAATAATTTCGAAGTCTATATAATTATGGTCCAACTTATTGTAACCTATCCATAGTTTTGGTAACGTTAGATATATTTTAGATGGTTATCATGCTATTAAAAAATTAAAACAAGCGGCATTTAATATTATTTTTGAAAATCGCAAAGTAATACTAAATAGTTGAATTAAATTATATAAGGATGGAAATCATCAAGAATTAATCAAAAACATTCGTAATATTGCTAAAAATGAATTAAATAAAGATATTGAAACAAATTTAAGAAAGGCGAGTAATTATTTCAAAAACAATAAGCATGGTATTCATCACCAAAATTTAGAATGAAATATCGGTTGTAACATTGAAGGTGATGTATCACATTTGGTAAAACAACAATTAGGATATGGAACAAAAATATATAATCATAAGAATTTAAATAACCTATTACATTATATTAATGAAAATATTAATTCAGAAATAGAAATCAGAAAAGAAATATATAAAAATTCATTATGAAATAAATATAATAATAAAAATGATGATAGTTGAATTAATTATAAAGGTAATATTGTAACAAATAAATATAATAGATTTAAGTAAGTAAAAATTAAGTAAAAATATAAAATTAATATATATTTAGTCAAAATTTAATAATAATTAATAATTTTTATTGTGTAAAAATTCAATAATATGATAAAATGGTAGCGGATAAAAATGACAATAACAAGAAAGATATGGTTAGTTTAGTAATTAAATAATATAATTAGCTGATTGTTTTATTTCTTCAAAAGCAATACCTAAGAAAACTAAACGCGGCCGCGCGACCTTAAAATAATTGCAGTTTAAAGCTAATAATGTTATTATTTTTTATGTAGTATAAAAAATATGCCCATGTAGCTCAGTTGGATAGAGCATGCGCCTTCTAAGCGCAGGGTCAAGAGTTCAAGTCTCTTCATGGGCGCCATTTAAAATAAAAATGTTGGTGAATAATTTTAATGAATAATAAATATTATAGTTTTTTTATTAAGGAAATTGAACAGTTAATTGCTAATGAAAACTATGAGCAAGCAAAAGTTAAGTTAAAATTTGAATTAGATTTACCTTATATACCAAAAAAATATGAACAACAAATTATTAAATTTTATGATGAAATTCAACAGTTAACAAAAGAAAAACCAAATATTAAGCAATGAGATTTAGAGACAATTAAAGAAATTATTAATAATCCTTTTGATGAGGAAATTCATTTAGTAGCATTTAATTTTTTAGAACAGCAAAATGTTAGAAAAATATTATCAACATTACGAGATTATTTAAAAAATTCTTTGTTTAAAAATGAAAATAAAACGCATTTGTTAATGGTTTTAAAGAGACAAGATATTGATGAGGTGTTTATTGTTCAAAAAACACATGGTCAATATTTTATTAATCCGATATTGATTTCTGAATTTCATCTTGATGAATGTACTAAAAAAGTTAAAACTATTTTAAGTAATTTTGTTTATAATGATAATCCTAGTTTAGAACAGGTTTGTTGATATTTATGAGAAAATTATTGATATAGTCAGTATCCTAATTTACCGTTAATGGTGGATCTTACTGCGGCAGTTAGTGCTATTATTTATAGAGCAAAAATTATGCAAGGCGATGATGAATGTGTGTTAGAACAGATTTGTCAAAATTTAAAGGCTAATTTTGTTCTTACTCAAAGATTTTTATTACAAATTGAGAAAGAACAAATTTTTTAAGATTTTATTGTTGAGTATTGCTAAGGTCGCGTTTATTTTTCTTAGGTATTTTTAAAAAAAGAAAAAATAATCATTTACTATAAACTATTTCAATATGCAAATTAAGTATATATTTCTTATGTGTGTGGGGATTGTAAAATTAACTGTGTCTCTAATCTAAGTAATTAACTTAAATTCACTCTGTCCTCAAATTTTATCATTAAATGTGAAATTGCACTACCCCAATTTTGAATTGGCATTGTTCGTTTTTTAGTCATATTTTGAAATGCTAAATAAAATATTTTAAAAACTGATAAATCATTAGGAAAAATCTTTTTATTTTTAACGACTTTTCTTAATTGACTATTAACAGACTCTATTGTATTAGTTGTATAAATAATTCTTCTAAATTCTTGAGGATATTCAAGAAAAATTATTAAATTATCTCAGTTATTTTTTCATGATTTAGCAATTTGGGGGTATTTTTTATCTCACTTTTCAGCAAAATTGTCTAAAGCAACTAACGTTATTTCTTCATTAATTGCTGTATAAATTGATTTTAAATCATTAGCTACAGCTACAAGTTTGCGATCTTTGTAAGGAACAAATTTTAAACTATTACGAATTTGATGAACAATGCATAATTGGTGCTGTGTTTTTGGGAACATAGCTTCTATTGCATCAGACCAGACATCCCAGTTAAATTATCATTACAAGCAACAAGAATATCTTGTAAGCCACGATTTTTCATTTCCGTAAGGAATTTTATTTTATTAAGTCAAAATTTGGCTCCCTCATTCTCGCTAATTCACATTCCTAAAATATCTTTTAAACCATCTAAATTAATTCCTAAGGCAAGATAAATTGCTTTATTTATTATTCGTTTATCTTGTTTTACTTTAAACAACAATACAATCAAAATAAACAATCGGATAAATCTTCTCTAAAGGTTTAGTTTGTCACATTTTAACTTCTTCAATAACATCATCAGTTATTTGACTAATTAAACTTTCTGAAATTTCTGCTCCGTGATAGAATTCTTGCAATTGTGCTTTGATATCAGAAATTGTCATTCCTCTTGCATATAAAGAAATTACTTTTTGATCAAAGTTATCAAATTTTCTTTGTCTTTTTGGAATAATTACTGGTTCAAAAGTATTGTTTTGATTTCTTGGTACATCAATTGCGATTGAACCATTTTTAGTAATAATGGTTTTTTGTGTTCTGCCATTTCTTTTATTATGATTCTCATCAGTTTCAAGATGATCTTTAATTTCCGTATTTAACATTCTTTCAGTTAATTTTTTGATAAATTCCTGAAAAATATTATTACTTTTAAATAAATCTTGTGGATTATCAATATTTTCTAAAAAATAATCAACAACTTTAGCAATTGCATCAGGTTCTTTTTTTATTTTTTTTGTCATTTTCTGTTCTCCTTCGTTTAAGTATAATTCAGAATGAATTATCGAGACACAGAATTTTGGACAGGTTCGGTTAGGGTTTAGTAATTAACATAATATAATTAGCTGATTGTTTTACTTCTTCAAAACAATACCCTAACAAAACTTTATGCTTTATGCGTCCTAAGTAATTTAAATACCGAAAATTTTTATTTAATTTTATTAAATAATAATAATCATATTATTTTTAAGCAACTTGTATATCAAGGAACACAATTAATCAAATTTCGATTGATCCAAAAGATATATATTACCTCATTTTAAAAAACCATGCCCAAAAAATTATTTGTGCACATAATCACCTTAATAATGATAGTTTACCTAGTAAACATGATATTGCAACAACAAACGCTTTATTTATATTGCTAAAGTTTTAAAAATTGAATTTATTGATCACATCATTATTAGCAAAAATAATTTTTATAGTATTTTGTTGCAAACTAAATTTGCCATATAAAAACTGCCGTATAATGGCAGTTTAAAAAGTTATTTTATTAATTTTAACGTTTTCTGCTTTGATTGCGATATATCTCTGCCATCATACTTTTAATTTTTGATTCGGGAGGTTTTTTTCCCATTTGCATATACATTCCTCGAATCATTTTTTCATTAATCGGCGGGTTATCTCTTAATTGCTTTTCAAACATCTTTTTAGATATTAAAAATGCTAATAATCCCCCAATTATTAAACCGCCAACAAGACCAATTAACAATCCTGCTCATCAAGGCATTTTATCTTTTCTCCTTTATATTATCTTTTTGTAATAATTGCTTAACTTGTAATACAATATTATCAACAGTAAATCCTAATTCATTCATTATATCCTGCATTGATGCTGATATTCCAAATTTGTCAATACCAAAAGTTATTCCATTATCAACATATTTATGTCATCCTCAAGTTGAAGCCATTTCTAAACTTATCTTTTTAACAGTCTGAGGAAGCACTTCTAACTTATAGGTCACATCTTGAAAATCAAAAACAGTTGTTGAAAGCATAGAAACAACACGAATAGTATTAATATTTTCTTTTTGTAATTGTTGCTGAACTTTTAATGCTAATTGCACTTCACTACCAGTAGCAATAATTATTAATTCTAATTGTAATTTTTCAGGACTAATAATATATCCGCCCTTTAATGCTTTATTAACGTCACTAGAAATAATTTGCGGTAAATTTTGTCGCGAAACCAAAATTGCTGTTGGCTTATCTTTACTATTCAATGCACAAATATAACTAGCAATCGTTTCTTTCATATCACAAGGACGAAAAACATTTAAGTTAGGTAATGCTCTTAACATTGAAATTTGTTCTACCGGTTGATGGGTTGGTCCATCTTCACCAACAGCAATTGAATCGTGACTAAAAACAAAAATATTAGGAATTTTCATTAATGAAGCTAAACGAATTGCGGGTTTCATATAATCACTAAAAATTAAAAAAGTAGCAACAAATGAGCGAACGGTTTTTTGTAATAACATACCATTACTAATAGCACCCATTCCAAATTCACGAACACCAAACATAATATTACGACCTTGTAAATTATTAGATGCAAAGTGTCCATCACTCCCTAAAACTTTTGTTGATGATGATAAATCAGCGCTACCGCCAATAAATAATGGCAATTTTTTACTAATAGTTTTTAATACCATCGATGAACAATCTCTTGTTGCCAGATCTTGTTCAATTAAAATATCTTGAAAATCATCAACAGTAAAATTATAGTTATGATATAAAGTATCATTAATTTCCTTATATTCAGTAACATATTTATTAGCATATTCAGTTCATATTTGATTTCAAATTTTTTGTTGTTGCTGGCCTCTTTGTGCAACCCTAACTTTAAAATCATTTTTTACATCATCAGGAACGAAAAATGGTTCATAATCCCACTTTAAATTTTCTTTTAACTTAATAATATCATTGCCTAAAGGGGTGCCGTGAATACTGCTAGTTCCTGCTTTTGAAGCCCCAACACCAATAATAGTTTTAACTTCAATTAAAGTTGGTTTTTCTGTTTCCGCTTTAGCCTGTCTTATTGCTTGACTAATTGCTTTAAAGTCACTACCTGTAGTAACTAAAATATAATTTCAATTAGCACTTAAAAAACGCTGTTTTGTATTTTCGCTTTGTGATAAACTTACTGGGCCATCTAATTGAATATCATTAGAGTCATATAAAACAATTAAATTACTTAATTTTAAATGACCTGCTAAACTAATAGCTTCTTGACTAATTCCTTCTTGTAAATCACCATCACTACAAATAATATAAGTATGATAGTCAAAAATATTAAAATCAGGTTTATTATATTTGTGTGCCAGAAAAGTTCTTACTAAATCACAACCAACACCCATTGCCAATCCCTGTCCTAATGGTCCTGTTGTTGCTTCAACACCAGGTGTTAAATTTCTTTCTGGGTGTCCGGGAGTAATTGAATGCAATTGCCGAAAATTTTTAACTTCATCAATACTAATATTATAACCACTTAAATGTAATAACGCATACAATAATGCTGATCCATGTCCAGCTGATAAAATAAAACGATCACGATTAATTCATTGGGGATCTTGCGGATTACAATATAAATGTTCACTAAATAGTGCATAACTCATTGGTGCTGCTCCTAAAACAATTCCCGGATGCCCTGAATTAGCTTGATTGACAGCTTCAACACCTAACATCTTAATAGTATTAATTGACTGCTCACGATTATAATTATCGTTTTCATTTTGAAATTGTTTTTGTGACATATTATTCCTCCTTGTTACTTTTCACCATAATTATTTTAATATATTTTCCATAAAATACCTATATTTTACTAACTATTTATCACATTTAACCCCAAAATGTCCAATTGTTCTTGTTTAACAACACTAGGAGCATGCGTTAACATATCACTACCCTTAGTATTCTTAGGAAAAGCAATCACATCACGAATACTATGACTATTACTTAATAACATTATTAAACGATCTAATCCCAAAGCAATACCACCATGAATTGGCGCTCCATAAGATAAAGCATTTAAAAGAAAACCAAATTTTTCCTTTTGTTCTTCAGCAGAAACTTGTAAAAACTCTAACATTTTCTGTTGCATTTCAAGACTATGAATTCGCATTGAACCACCACCAACTTCATAACCATTCAATACTAAATCATAAGCCTGAGACTTGACTAGCATCGGATTACTAGTGAAATCAATTTCATCTTTAATATTAGGGCGCGTAAACGGATGATGGGCAGCAACAAATTTTTTGCTTTCATTATCATAAGTAAATAATGGTCAATTTACAACTCATAAAAATTGATAATCTTCATTAGTAAAAAGATTTAATTGTTTAGCAATATCCTGTCTTATGGTTCCCATTGTGTTGCAAGTTAATTCATAATCATTTGTAATCATCAAAACGGTTGCTTGATTACTAATCGCTAAATGATTAATGATAGCTTCAGCATTGTTAGATAATAACTCTGCCCCAATAACTTTATTGTCATAAGTAATATATTCTAACTGCCCCGCTTGATATTGATTAACAATAACTTTTAGTGTTGCTAATTGTAAATCAGTTAATAACTGAGAAACAACAATTGCTTTAGTAGTTTTCTTTTTATTATTACTAGTAATCATTAAACTAAGATCAATGAGTTTTAAATCATATCTTAAATCTGGTTTATCACTACCATATAAATCAATTGCCACTTCATAATCTAATTGTAAAAAAGGTATTTTTATTTTAGTGTTTTTAGTTTTTAACATTATTTCCTGCATCATTTTCTCTAAAAGACTAATAATATCATTTTGTTCAATAAAACTTATTTCTAAATCTAATTGACTAAATTCTGGTTGGCGATCACTTCTTAAATCTTCATCACGAAAACAACGAGCAATCTGATAATAGCGATCATAACCGCCAACCATTAATAATTGCTTAAATATTTGTGGCGACTGTGGTAACGCATAAAAATGTCCTTTTTGATTTCTTGCCGGAACTAAATAGTCTCTTGCCCCTTCGGGGGTTGTGCTTGCTAAAATTGGTGTTTCAATTTCTAAAAAATTATTATTATTTAAAAAATTACGCATTATTTGCATAACTTGATGACGCAAAATTATTTTATCTTGCATTACTTGTCTTCGTAAATCTAAAAACCGGTATTCTAAACGCTTTTCCTCTAAACTTTTATTATCTAATGGTGATACTTGTGATTTATTTATTAACTCTAAATTAGTACAAATAATTTCAATATTTCCTGTTGATAAATTATTATTTTTAGATTTACGAAGTACTACTGTACCATCAACTTTAATAACATCATCAGTGCTTAAACTTTTAGCAAGAACATAGTTAGTATTTTCACTATTAATTATAATTTGCGTCGTTCCATAACGATCACGTAAATCTAAAAATATTAAATTATTAAGTTTACGAATTTTATGAACTCAACCACAAAGGTTAACTTCTAAATTAACATTTTCTTCTCTTAATTCACCACAATTATGACTTCTCATTATTTATCTCCCTTATTTGCATTCAAATAATTAATTAATTCATTAATGCTAATCTTTTCTTCTGCCTTAGTTTGCTGATTTTTAATAGTTAAATTACTATCTTTAACTTCGCTATCACCAATAATAATAACAAAACGACAATCTAATTTAGAAACAACATTAAACTGAGCCTTAATATTCCTTTGTTCATAATCCATATCACTAATAAAATTATTACTTCTTAAAGTTAATAATACATTAGTTGCTAATTCATAACCAGTAGCGGTTAAAGCAATAATGTATACATCAACCAATGGAAGCATTTTTTTAATAAAGTTTGAATGATTTTCAGTAGCATTAAGTAATCTTTCAATCCCAATTGCAAAACCAATTGCCGGAACTGATTTTTGATTTTTTGATAATTCCTCAATTAAATTATCATAACGACCGCCACCAATTAATGTATTCTGTCCTTCAGCACCTTTCTCTAAATTAATAATTTCAAAAACGATATCATTATAATAGTCTAAACCGCGAACTAATTTACTATCAATCTCATATTTAACTTTTAAATTATCCAATAACTTTATTAACCTTGTAAAATATTCTTTTTCTTCAACAGAATAAGTTTCACTAATTATTGGCAAATCTTTAATATTTTGATCAATTTTACAATCTAATACTCGCAAGGTATTTTTAGTAATTCTTCTTTGACAATCCTCACATAATGTTGTGTTCATATCTTGTAAAAATATTTTTAAAATTTGTTGATATTTATTTTGTGTTGCTTTTGCTCCTAAAAAATTTATTTTAAGAATAATATTATTAATCTTTAAAGATTTAACAATATCTATCGCTAAACAAATAGTTTCAGCATCTAAATAAATAGTTTTTTTACCAAAAACTTCCACACCAAATTGCGTAAATTGTCTTTGACGCCCCCGTTGTGGTCGTTCATAGCGAAACATATCTCCATAGTAAAATAATTTTAAAGGTAATCCTAAAACATCAACTAACTTATTTTCAATTACTGCTCTAACAATTGGCGCTGTATTTTCAGGACGAAGTGCCAATTCACGACCTTTTTTATCTTGAAAGTTAAACATTTCTTTATTAACAATATCGCTATTAACACCAACAGTTCTTTGAAATAATTCATACTGTTCAAATATCGGCGTACTAATTTCTTCATAATTATATTTTTTAACAATATCTAATAAAATTTGTTTTAATTGATATCTTTGTTTACTTTGAATTGGTAAAATATCATTAGTACCTCTGGGGGCTTTATATTCCATACATTTCTCTCCTTAGACTTAATTTCACTACTAATTAATTTTACTAGTTATTTACAAAAATTAAAAATTTTTCAATAAAAAATTCTTTTTGTTGTTTTAACAACAAGATGGGGTGGCAACCCTTTTTAGGACAATTTTTATATAGACATTTGTTTTCTAAAAGTAACTGGAGATAAATAATTTAAACTGCCGTGAATTCGAATATTGTTGTATCAATTAACAAAATCAAATAGTTCGTATTTTAATTGTGTTAAATTTTCAAATTTTTTACCCTTAATAAATTCTGTTTTAAAAGTTTTATAATTTGTTTTGGCCGCAGCATTATCATAAGGACAACCTTTATTGTTTAATGATCTTTTAATATTAAAGGTTATTAAAATTTCATCAATGATTTTATTTTTGAACTCATTACCGTGATCGGCATGAAATAAAATTATTTGCTTTAATGGTCGTGTTATCTTATGAAAAGCTTGTTGAACTAGTTCGGCGGTTTTGTTTAGCCCAGCATTATAGCCAATTGCTTCGCGATTAAACAAGTCAATTAATAAACAAATATAGTGTCATTTCCGAACGCATAAAGTTTTGTTAGGTAGGAAAAGATTTAAATAATTTTTAATGACAAGCAACAACAATTTAATTGTCATTTTATTTAAAAAATAAGTAATAAAACAAAATATTTAATATCAACAAACATAATTTCAATAAAAGGTTATAAAACCTAAAGAAAACGCTTATAAAAACAACATTAAAATAACTTTTTACAACAAAAATCATACATAAGAAATATATATTTAATTTGCATATTGAAATAATTTATAGTAAATGATTATTTTTTCTTTTTTTAAAAATATCTAAGAAAACTAAACGCGACCGCCAGAGCAATGATTGTCTTTTTATTTTATAAGATGTTAAAAATTTGTTCTTTGAAAATTAAATACAAGTGAATTAATAATGTTGGTATATATTAAAACACGATAAATTGTGGGTGGTCGTCATAACCAAAAGAAGTTTACCAGTTAATAGATAACATCCTATTAGCTATAGCAATTTGTTTCGTTTTGCAATAAAAAAATGAATGGGGTGGATTTCCTAAAAATATACACGCTATTAAATTAGTTCCAAGGGGAGGATGCGGACATTAAAGTGTAGAAATTTCTATATAGGGAGATACTAAGTTTAAAATTATTAAAATCTTTATCTAATTAAAAAACAAAATTTAATAACAAAGCTTGTTAAACACTTAAATCTGCGATATATAAATGTTTAAAAAACTAAGTTAACTAACTTAGTTAATATAACTTAGTTTATCTATAAGAAAGGAAATTTATTATGAAAAACATTGAAAACATTTTCTTAAATATTAAAAAATATCTTTTAAAAGAAACGCAAAACGCAATGCTTATTAAAGCACTAAAAATACCATGATTTAATGAACAAATCGGTATTTGTTTTGCAAAGCGATTTGTTTATAAAGGAAAATATGAAAATTCAATTTGCATCGAAATAATCAAAAATAGTAAATATCAAGTAATTTCAATTAATCAAAAAGAAAATGAAACAAAATTAATTAAGGGGCAAGAATTATTAGGTTTTTTCATTGCTGAAAAAGAAAACAACAAAAAAGATATAAATTATAATTATTTTAAAGGAGTTTAAAAATGAATATTGCGATTGGAATAATATTTATTATCATTTGCATAATGCTCTATTGGCATATTTTGTTTATAAAATTTATGCCAAAATAAAAATGCGAATTAAATATAAAAATGCCATTAAAAATAATACTGGTAATTTCACAAAAGACGAAAAAGTATTTATTGCTCGCTTTAAAGAATGAGTTAAAGCTTCTAATTCAAAAGAAAATAACGCGAGTAAAAAATAATGTTTTGAGAAATTATTATGGAGTTCTTAAAACTGTTTATTCCAATAGAAAAAATGCCTGCACAAGCCTCGTTTATTGCCGGATTAATTATTATCATTGTCTTTTTTTCGTCTTAATTTCAATTATGTATTTACCAATAAAAATGATTTTTGGGAGATAAAAAATGACAATAAACTTAAAAGAATTTAATTGAGAACTGGATAGTCTACAATAAGTTGGACCATAATTATATAGACTTCGAAATTATTAAGAAAGAAGGAATATAAAAATGGGAAATAAAACCTCATACTATGAAGAATTTAAAAAACAAATTGTCATGCTATACAAAAATGGCAAAAATGTTATTAATTTAGGGAAAGAATATAATTTACCAAAACCAACTATTTATAGTTGAGTTAAAAATTATAATAATTCTGGTTCTTTTAAAGCAAAAGACAATCGCGCACTAGAAGAAAATGAAATAATAACTTTACGAAAAGAACTTAAAGACTTAAAAATGGAAAATGACATTTTAAAGCAAGCCGCCAAGTCTATGGAGCTCGAAAAATCAAAGTAGTATTAGCTCATAAAAGTATTAACCTATCTAGACACAAAATTAGAAACATTATGAAAAACAATAATTTGATATCAAAGTACACAAAAACAAGACTTAAATGCAAAAATATTCAAGTAAATAATCATCCAGTAAATAACATTGTAAACCGAGACTTTAATAATAGAAAAATAAATGAAATTATCGTTAGTGACTTAACTTATATAAAAGTGTGGGTTTTAAATGATTTTATGTGTGTCTCCTAATTGATTTGTATAATCGCGAGATTGTTGGTTATAGTTCTGGACCAAATAAAAATACGGAGTTGGTTTATCAAGCTATTATGCGAATTACTAGACCATTATCAAAAATTGAAATATTTCATACCGACCGAGGTAATGAGTTTAAAAATAATATAATTGATCAATTATTATCTACATTTAAAATTCAAAGATCATTGAGTGCGAAGGGTTGTCCATATGATAATGCAGTTGCTGAAGCAACTTATAAAGTTTTTAAAACAGAATTTTATTAATGGTAGAAAATTCAATGATCTTGCACAATTAGAACTTGAATTATTTGATTACATTAATTGATACAATAATCTTAGAATACATGGCAGTTTAAATTATTTATCTCCAGTTACTTTTAGAAAACAAATGTCTATATAAAAATTATCCTAAAAAGGGTTGCCAATCCAAATATAATACTTTTAAGTAAGTAAAAATATAAATTAATATATATGTGAAAATTTAATAAAATTAATAATTTTTGTTGTGTAAAAATTCAATAATATGATAAAACGGTAACGAATAAAAATAACAATAACAAGAAAGGCAGGGTTATTTTAGTAATTAAATAATATAATTAGTTGATTGTTTTACTTTTTCAAAGCAATACCTAAGAAAACTAAACACGACCCAAATTATTATTTTCATTGCATTAACGAGATATTTGTTATATAATTTTATTGTTTTTATGCATTATAGCTTCGGCACAAGAGCAAATGCAAAGGGGGAGATATAAATGCGACAAACGACAATGATCAATTTACAAGATGTGAAAAAAACATGATATGTTATTGATGCAAGCGGTTTAATTTTAGGGCGCTTAGCAACAAAAGTAGCAAGTATTTTAAGAGGTAAACATAAACCAACATTTACCAGCCATGTTGATTGTGGTGATAATATTATCATTATTAATGCTCATAAAGTAATATTAAGTGGCAATAAGATGAATAATAAAAAATATTATAACCACTCTGGTTTTGTTGGCGGTATGAGAGTTAGAACAGCTAAGATAATGCAAGATAAGTATCCAATTGAGATGGTTGAAAGAACTATTAAAGGAATGTTACCCCATACTAGTTTGGGAAGAAAACAAGGTAAAAATTTATTTGTTTATGATAGTGAAAAACACCCCCATAGTGCTCAAATGCCAAAATTATTAGTATTACAAGAAGAAGGGAGTTAAATAGATTTAATGAAAAAAGAAATTATTTATCAAGGTACTGGTAGAAGAAAAAAATCAGTAGCACAAGTATTATTAACTCCAGGAAAAGGTAACATTACTATTAATAATAAACCGGCACTTACTTTTTTTCCTTATGCGACATTAGTCCAAGAATTAGAACAACCATTGGTAGCAACAGATATGAAAGAATATTTTGATGTTAATGTTAAAGTTAATGGTGGTGGTTTTAGTGGTCAAGCAGGAGCTACAAGATTAGGTATTGCGAGAGCATTATTAGAATCTTCAGCAGATTATCGGTTGAAGTTAAGACCAAAAGGTTTATTAACTCGTGATGCGAGAATTAAAGAAAGAGATAAGTATGGATTAAAAGGTCCCCGAGCAGGAAACCAATTTTCAAAAAGATAATTTATATTTTAGCATATATCTCAAATATATGCTTTAATTGGGAAATTGGGACTATAGCTCAGTTGGTTAGAGCGCACGCTTGATAAGCGTGAGGTCGGTGGTTCAAGTCCACTTAGTCCCACCATTGAATGGGCCCGTAGCTCAGCTGGGAGAGCACCTGCCTTGCACGCAGGGGGTCGGCGGTTCAATCCCGTTCGGGTCCACCATTTAAATTTAATTAATGACTTAAACTTAATTTTATTGTTTGAATAATAAATAAAATTAAGTTTTTTTGTTAAATATACGGACGCATAAAGTTTTGTTAGGTAGGGGTAGGTAAATATTTTGTTTTATTACTTATTTTTTAAATAAAATGATACTTAAATTGTGATTGTTTTTCTTTCGAAATTATTTAAATCTTTACCTACCTAACAAAACTTTATGCGCCCCCGCGCGTTAAATATATTTGTAATTGCTAAGGAATAGTGTATAATATTTAACTGTGTATGTTGTATGTACCATTATTGATACGCCAAGAAGCGTTGTAGAAAAAGTAGTTTTTAATTCAGAAAGGAGACCGTGTTATGGCTCAAAAAATTAGAATTCGTTTGTGTGGTTATGATAGCAAAACTGTTGATCAGTCAATTCTTAAAATTGTTCAAGCAGCGCAATTGACGGGGGCAAAAGTTAAGGGACCGATTCCTTTGCCAACCAAAAAAGAAATTTATACTGTTTTACGATCTGTTCATAAACATAAAGATGCTCGTGAACAGTTTGAAATTAGAACTCATAACAGATTAGTTGATATTATTAATCCAACGCCAAAAACTGTAGATAGTTTATCAAGATTACAACTACCTAGTGGCGTGGGTATTGAGATTAAATTATAAACGATTATAAACACAATTAACCTAGTCAACTTTTCAGAAATATATTTTAAAAGGCAATGATATACACAATAATGATAAGTTGGAAAGGACGGTAAAATTCTTATGAAAGGAATTTTAGGTAGAAAAATTGCTATGAGTCAGGTTTTTACTGTTGAAGGAAAGATAATTCCCGTAACAGTTATTGAAGTGCAACCTAATGTTGTTACTGATGTTAAAACAGCAGAGAAAAATGGTTATACTTCATTGCAATTAGCGGTAGAAAATAAAAGAGCTAATTTAGTTAATAAACCATTGACAGGACATTTTAAAAGAGCTAACACAACTCCGAAGCGGTTTAGTAAAGAGATTCGTGAAATGTCAGGGTTTAATATGGGAGATATTATTAATTGTGATATTTTCACTCCTGGCGAATTAGTGGATGTGCGAGCCATTAGCAAGGGTAAAGGCTTTGCAGGAGTTATTAAACGCCATAATTATTCAAGAGGGCCGATGGCTCATGGTTCTGGGTTTCATCGTGAAATTGGTTCAATGGGCGCAATTGCTCCGAACCGAATTTTTAAAGGGAAAAAGATGCCGGGAAGAATGGGGCATCAAAAAGTTACAATGCAAAATTTGCAAGTAATTCATATTGATGTTACTAAGAATACGTTATTAGTTAAAGGTTCAATTCCAGGACCTAAAAAACAGTTTGTTGTTATTGCTGAAGCTATTAAGGGCTTAAAAATAAAAACACCACCAAATTTAGTTAACAATCAACCACCTGTTGAAACTACTACAGTAGATGTTAGTAACGTTAGCGTTGCCTCAACAGCATAATTATTAAGGAGAAAAATGATGAAGTTACAAGTATTAGATATTAATGGTAATGTTGTTAAAGATGTTAGTTTAAATGAGAAAGTTTGAAATATTACGCCTCATCAACAAGCAATGTTTGATGCAACAATTGCTCAACAAGCGTCTTGAAGACAGGGAACACATCAAACTAAAACTCGTGGTGAAGTTAGTGGTGGTGGTAAAAAACCATGAAAACAAAAAGGAACAGGACGAGCCAGACAAGGTTCAATTCGTTCGCCACAATGAAAAGGCGGGGGGACTGTGTTTGGTCCGACAGTTGAGAAAAATTATAAATTGCATGTTAATCGGAAAGTAAGAAAGTTAGCATTAAAATCGGCGTTATCTTTAAAAGCACAAAATAATGAACTTATTATTGTTGATACTATTAATTTAGAAAAATATTCAACGAAAGCTGTTTTACAAATTTGTCAAAATTTAAAGTTAGTGAATAATAAAATATTATTAATTACTAAAGTAGCTGATGAAATGATTGTTAAATCAGCAAGTAATATTGCAAAATTTAATGTTATTGCTGTTAATAGTTTAAATATTTATGATTTATTGCACGCTAATAAGTTATTAATAACTTTAGAGGCGTTAATAAACATTGAGGGGGTATTGACATAATGCATATTACCGAAGTGATTAAAAAGCCAGTCTTAACAGAGAAATCATATTTAAAAATTAATGTTGATGGTAAATATACTTTTGAAGTTAATTATAAGGCTAATAAGGTACAAATTAAAAAAGCATTTGAAACTATTTTTGAAGTAAAAGTTCTTAAGATAAATATTATTAAAAAGAAGCCGAAAGCTAAAAAAATTGGACGTTTTGAAGGATTAACTAATGCTAATAAAAGAGCGATTATTACTTTAAAACCAGGTGAAAAATTAGAGTTATTTAATAACGAATAATATTAAGGAGTAAGAGGAAAGTTATGGCAATAAAAAAATATAAACCAGTTACTAATGGTCGTCGTAATATGACAACCCTTGATTATTCATTTTTAACAACTGATAAATCAGAGAAATCGTTATTAACTACACTGAATAGGAAATCTGGTCGAAATAATCGGGGAATTATTACTACGCGTCATAAAGGTGGCGGTCATAAAAGAAAATATCGTATTATTGACTTTAAACGTGATAAAGATAATATTATTGGTAAAGTAGCAAGTATTGAGTATGACCCCAATCGTAATGCGTTTATTTCATTAATTAATTATCTTGATGGTGAAAAAAGATATATTTTAGCACCTAAAACTCTTGAATTGGGAATGGAAATTGTTAGTGGCGCGTTGGTTGATATTAAAGTTGGTAATAGTATGCCAATGGGAAAAATGCCCGACGGGACAGTAGTTCATAATATTGAATTGCGGCCTTTAAAAGGTGGTCAATTAGCTAGAAGTGCGGGAACTAGTGGTCAATTATTAGGGAAAGATGAAAGTGGTCGTTATATTATGATTCGTTTAAATTCTGGTGAGGTTCGCAAGATATTAGCATCTTGTCGAGCAACAATTGGTGAAGTTGGTAATGAAGATCGGAACTTGGTTAATTGAGGAAAAGCCGGAAGAAATCGTTGAAGAGGAATTCGTCCGACAGTTAGAGGTTCAGTTATGAATCCTAATGATCATCCACATGGTGGCGGCGAAGGAAAAGCGCCGATTGGAAAAGTGGCTCCGGTAACACCTTGAGGTAAAAAGACATTGGGGATGAAAACTCGTAATCCTCGTAAGGCTTCAACAAAATTAATTATTAGAAGAAAGAAAAAAATAAGGTAATGTTTATGAAAGGAAATCGTTAAGGATGGGAAGATCATTAAAAAAAGGACCATATATTGCGTCACATTTATTGAAAAAAGTTGAGTTGTTGAATAGTAATAATAAAAGAGAAGTAATGAAAACTTGATCGCGTCGCTCCACTATTTCTCCTGCCTTCATTAATCATACAGTTGCTGTTCACGATGGTAGAAAGCATGTTCCGGTTTTTGTAACTGAAGATATGGTTGGTCATAAATTTGGTGAATTTGCACCAACAAGATCATTTGGTGGGCACGGAAACGATAAGAAGAAGAAATAGTAAGGAGTTTAAAATATGGAAGCAAAAGCTATTTTAAGAACAATTAGAATTGCCCCGAGAAAGGTGCAATTAATTGTTGAATTAATAAGAAAAAAACCAGTTACTGATGCTTTAGCGATTTTAATGAATACTAATAAAAAAGCTAGTGAACCAGTACTTAAACTTCTAAAATCGGCTATTGCTAATGCAGTAAATAATTATGCGATGGACGGGGATGCGTTATTAATTAAAGAGGTTTTAGTGAATGAGGGTGCAACTTTAAAACGGTTTCGACCATCAGATCATGGACAATCTTATAAAATATTAAAAAGAACTAGTCACATTACAATTGTCGTAACAGACGCAAAGGGGGGTTAATCAATAATGGGGCAAAAGGCAAGTCCGCATGGATTACGACTTGGTATTAATAAAGACTGAGACTCAAGATGATATGCTAAAGATAAAGATTATGCTAATTGATTATATTCTGATATTAAAATTCGTAAAGTAATTTTAAAAAAATGAAAAAATGCAGCAATTGCTAAAATTGAAATTGAACGCACGAAAGAAAATATTACGGTGTTCATTCATTCTTCGCGCCCGGGTGTTGTCTTAGGACAACAAGGTTCAAATATTGAAAACATTATTAAAGCTATTTGACAAGCGATTGGTTTGACAAATAAAAGTAAATTAGATATTAAGATTAATGTTGTTGATATTAAAGTTCCTGATTTGAATGCGCAACTTGTTGCTGAAAATATGGCTAAACAAATTGTTAATCGGGCATCGTTTAGAACGATACAAAAATTAGCAATTCGTAAAGCAATGAAAGCCGGGGCGAAGGGAATTAAGACTTTAGTGTCGGGGAGGCTTGGCGGTGTTGATATGGCTCGTAGTGAGGGTTACGCTGAAGGAAGTGTTCCCTTGGCAACTTTGCGAAGTGATATTGACTATGCTAAAGCCTCAGCGTTAACAACTTATGGTTTAATCGGAATTAAGGTTTGAATTTATAAGGGTGAAATTTTACCAGAAAAGAAAAATTCTGTTAAGGAGGCGAAGTAATTATGTTAATGCCAAAACGAACTAAATATCGTCGTCCGCATCGTGTTTCTTATGAAGGCAAAGCAACAAGAGGAGCTAAGGTTTCGTTTGGTGAATTTGGATTACAAGCAGTTGGCAAATTAGTTATGCCTAAAAGAAGTATTGTTGTCAATACTGATCAAGTACAAAAAAAACCTGAATTACAAGGTTTTTGAATTACTTCGAAACAAATTGAAGCAGCAAGAATTGCGGCGACAAGATATATGAAACGAGGGGGAAAAGTTTGAATTAACATTTTTCCTCAGATGGCGAAAACTAAAAAGCCACTTGAAGTTCGAATGGGTTCTGGAAAGGGATCTCCTGAAGAGTTTGTTGCTGTTGTTAAAAAAGGACAAATTATGTTTGAAGTTGCTGGTGTTACTGAAGAAGTAGCAAGAAAAGCATTAAGGCTAGCAATGCATAAATTGCCAATCAGATGTAAAATCGTTAAACGGGGTGAAGAATAATGGCAAAGAAAATATTTAAAGATAAAAGCATTAATGATTTACAACATCGTGCTGAAGAATTAAAAGCAGAATTGTTTGCCTTAAGATTTCAATCAGTAACCAGACAATTAGAAAAGCCCCATCGAATTAAAGAATTACGAAGAGAAGTTGCTAGAATATTAACACATTTACAAATGAGAAAAGATTCTGGTGAAGTTGTTAAACCATTGAATCAACAAAAAGTTGTTATTTCTGAAACATTACAAAAAGAAATTGATCAAAAAACCAAAGTTGTTGAGGAGAAAGCAAAACTTAAACTCAAAGAAAAGAAATTAGTTGTTGAAAAACAAGATAATGTTGTTACTGAACAAATTGAACTTGAAAATCAAAAATTAGTTGCGAAAAAAATTAAAAAAGTTAAAGATGTTGTAGTACCAGTTATTAAAAAAAAGAAAGCTTTTAAGAAGTTAAAAAATAAAGATAGTAAAGAAGAGGCTAGTGTTAAAACAGCAAAAGTTACTAAATCTAAATCAGTAACAATAATCCCTAAAGAAAAAACTGATGAAAAGCGAGGCGATAATGATGGAAAGAAATAACCGTAAGGTTTATACTGGTGTTGTTGTTTCTAGTAAAATGGCGAAAACAATTACTGTTTTAGTAGAAACATATAAAAATGATCCGATATATAAAAAACGCGTTAAATATTCAAAAAAGTTTAAAGCTCATGATCAAGACAATTCTTCCCAAGAAGGCGATCGCGTTTTAATTATGGAAACAAGACCATTATCAGCAACTAAACGCTTTCGTTTAGTAAAAATTGTTGAAAAAGCAATTATTTTATAGAAAGGAAAGTATAGATTATGATTCAAACTGAGTCTCAATTAAGAGTCGCTGATAATACAGGAGCAAAAGTGATTTTAGTAATTCGGAACTTAGGTGGTTCGGTGCGTAAATTTACAAGTGTTGGTGATGTTATTGTTTGTTCAGTTAAACAAGCAACACCAGGGGGAGCTGTTAAAAAAGGGCAAGTTGTTAAAGCTGTTATTGTTCGTACTAGAAAAGCTGTCCGCAGAAGCGATGGTACATATATTAAGTTTTCGGAAAATGCGGCTGTTCTTATTAAAGATGATAAAATGCCGAGAGGAACAAGAATTTTTGGTCCAATTGCTAGAGAAGTAAAAGAAGCAGGATTTAATAAAATTGCTTCTTTAGCAACTGAGGTGATATAAGATGATAAAAATAAAAATTAAAAAAGGTGATCAAGTAGTAGTTATTGCTGGTAAACACCGTGGTTTTAAAGGGCCAGTTACTAGTATTTTAAAGAAAAAAATTCGTGTAGAAATTGAAGGCATTACAATTAAAAAAAACCAAAAACCAACCCAAAATGATGAGGGGGGAATTAAAGAAATTCCTGCAAGCATTCATCTTTCCAATGTTGCTTTACTAGATAATAAAGATAAAAATAAAACAACTAAAATTAGTTATGAGATTAAAAATGGTAAAAAATATCGGATTGCTCGTAAAACCAAGACAAGAATTTAATTTAAGGAGTTAAAATTTGATGAATCATTTACAAAAACAATATCAAGATGAAATCATTCAAAAAATGATGCAAGAATATAATTTTACTTCTACAATGCAAGTTTCTAAAATTATCAAAGTAGTTGTTAATGTTGGTATTGGTGATGCTGTTAGTAATAGTAAATATATTGAAATAGTAATGCGAGAATTATACTTAATTACGGGACAAAAGCCAGTAATAACTAAAGCAAAAAAATCAATTGCTAGTTTTAAGTTACGAGAAGGAATGCCAATTGGGTGTAAAGTTACTTTACGGGGTACTAAAATGTATGATTTTCTTTATAAATTATTTAATATTAATTTACCTCGGGTTCGTGATTTTCGTGGTCTAAATAAAGCGGGTTTTGATAAACACGGTAACTATACATTAGGAATTAAAGAACAATTGATTTTTCCTGAAATTGATTACGACAAAGTTGTAAAAACTAGAGGAATGAGTATTACTATTGTAATTTCTAGTAATAATCAAAATGAATCATTTTCTTTACTAAAAAAAATGGGTGCACCATTTAAGAAATAGGAGAGGAAAGAAACTGATGGCAAAAAAATCACTAAAAGTAAAACAATCAAAAACTCCTAAGTTTGCAGTTCAAACATACACTCGTTGTCAAAATTGTGGTCGGCCAAGGTCAGTATTAAAAAAGTTTCAATTATGTCGCATATGTATTCGTGAATTTGGCAATAAAGGGCAAATCCCCGGGCTTAAGAAAGCTTCATGATAAGGATAAGGGAGGTAGTTAAAGTATGATGACAGACCCAATTAGCGATATGCTAACAAGAATTCGCAATGCTAACCAACGACAATTTAAAAAGGTAAGCATTCCGACTTCTAATATAAAATTGCAGATTGCTCAAATTTTAAAAGAAGAAGGGTATATCATCAATTTTAAAATTAATGAGAAACCCAAAGATGGAACTCATAGTAAAATTGATATTTTATTGAAATATAAAGCAGGCCAAAGGGTAATTTGAGGTTTAAAGAGAATATCTAAACCAGGTCTTAGAGTATATGTTAAAAATAGTGAGATTCCAAAGGTTTTAAATGGTTTAGGAATTGCAATTATTTCGACATCACTTGGAGTTATGACTGATTCAAAAGCAAGAGAAAATCGTTTAGGTGGCGAAGTTCTTGCCTTTGTTTGATAGGGTGATAAATTATGTCAAGAATTGGTAATCGCATTCTATCTGTACAAGATGGTGTTGAAATAAATGTTGCAAAAAATAATATCATAACTATTAAGGGACCTAAAGGAACACTCAATAAACAATTACCACAAAAAATTACTATTATCGTTGAAAACCAAACGATTAAAACTATAAGACCGAATGAACAAAAGCATACTAAGCAATTACACGGAACTACTAATTCATTGTTAGAAGGAATGTTAACGGGGGTTACTACTGGTTTTAGTAAAAGATTATTAATTAATGGGGTGGGATATCGTGCTAATATTCAGGGTGATAAACTAAATTTAAGTTTAGGGTTTTCACATCTGATTCAATATACTATCCCTGAAAAAATAACAGTTGTTTGTCCTAAACCAACAGAACTTATTATTTCAGGAATTAATAAAGAATTAGTCGGACAAGTAGCAGCTGATATTTGTGCTTTTCGACGAATAGAGCCGTACAAAATTAAAGGAATTCAATATGATAATGAATACATTATTCGCAAGGAAGGGAAATCAGCAGGTAAAGTAAATAGACAATAGTCTAAATTGGACGCATAAAGTTTTGTTAGGCAGGAGGTAGGAAAAGGTTTAAATAATTTTTAATGACAAGCAACGACAATTTAATTATCATTTTATTTAGAAAATAAATAATAAGATAAAATATTTAATATCAACAAACATAATCTCAATAAAAGGTTATAAAAACCAAGGAAAACGCTTATAAAAACAACATTAAAATAAGTTTTTACAACAAAAATCATACATAAAAAATATATACTTAATTTGAATATTAAAATAATTTATAGTAAATGATTATTTTTTATTTTTTTAAAAAATACCTAAGAAAACTAAACGCGACCGTCTAAATTTACTGTTAAAGGAGTTAAAAATGAAATCAAATCGCTATGAAGCAAGAAAAATTAGACATTTTCGCATTCGCAAAAAAATAAATGGCTCTGAATCAAGACCCCGGCTTAATATATTTCGTTCTAATAGGAATCTTTATGCACAAGTTATTGATGATAACCAGCACCAAACACTAGTTTCTTACTCAACTTTACAAATGGCAAGTAAGGGTAATTTAAATAAAGCTAATGCTGCCCTTCTCGGAGAAATGTTAGCAAAAAAAGCTTTAGAAAACAATATTACCACTGTTGTCTTTGATCGTGGTGGGTATTTGTATCACGGGAAAATTGCTGCTTTTGCGGAAGCCGCAAGAGAACATGGATTGAAATTTTAGTAGAGGAGAAGTATGTTAATGCAAGAAAAAAAAGATCAACAAAATTTAACGACATCACCAACTAAACATAATTTTGCTAATCAAGGTAGTAATGGTGAAAGAAATAAAAAACGATGAATTAAAAAATCAAATGCTAATTTTCAAAAACCAGTTGAAGAGTTTGAAGAAAAGGTTGTTAAAGTAAGAAGAGTAACTAAAGTAACTAAAGGGGGGCGAAATTTTCGTTTCTCAGTAGTAGTTATTGTTGGTAATCATAAAGGAAAGGTTGGTTTTGCTACTGGTAAAGCTAATGAAGTACCAGATGCTATTAAAAAAGCAGCAAAAGCTGCTAAGAAAAATACTTTTATGATTCCAATGGTGGGGGCCACTGTTCCTCATGATGTTATTGGTCATTATGGCGGGGGAAGATTATTAATTAAACCTGCTAGAAAAGGTACAGGAATTATTGCTGGTGGTCCGGTTCGGGCTTTAATTGAAGTATCTGGTGTTCAAGATATTTATGTTAAGTCATTAGGTTCTAATACATCACTTATTATGATTAGAGCAGCAATGGATGGTTTAAAACAAATGCGAAATAAAGAACAAGTTTATAGTTTACGAGAAATTAAAGAAAAAGTTAGTGAAAAATCACTAGTAAGGGAACAATAATTATGAAATTACATGAACTTAAATATACTGAAAAATCTCGTAAATATAAAAAACGCCTCGGAAGAGGAACATCTTCAGGGCATGGAAAAACCTCTGGTAAAGGTCATAAAGGTCAAAATGCTAGAAGTAATGGTGGTGTTCGTCCTGGATTTGAAGGTGGACAAACCCCTTTATTTCGTAGAATTCCTAAAATCGGTTTTACCAATTTTACAAAGAGACGATATGAAATTGTTAACTTAAGTGCTTTAGAACAATTGAATGTAACTGAAATTACACCACAAGTTTTAAAAAGCAAAAAATTAATTAATAGTGAAAAATCATTAGTAAAAATTCTTGCTAATGGTAAAATTAGTAAAGCATTAGTTGTTAAAGCCCACAAGTTTTCAAAAGTTGCTAAAGATGCTATTGAAAAAGCTAATGGTAAAACCGAGGTGATTTAATAGTGATAACAACCATTAAAAAATTTTATCGTAATAATAAAGATATTTTATTAAAATTAGCTTTTACATTATTGATTTTATTTATTATTCGTTTAGGAGCATTAATTACTGTTCCGGGTGTTAATGTAAATAAAAATCTTAATGAATCTAATAAGGATTCAAGAGAATTTTTTAATTTAATTGCAATGTTAGGTGGCGGTTCTATTGATCGATTTTCACTTTTCGCTTTAGGGTTATCACCATATATTACTGCTTCTATTATTATCCAATTATTATCTACTGATTTAGTTCCGGCATTGTCTCGTTGAGCCAAATCAGGAGAAAAAGGGAAACGAAAATTAAATTCATTAACTAAATGATTAACACTGCCATTTGGAATTATGCAAGGTTTTGCAACAATTATGACCTTAGCACAACAAAAAATTATTAGTCTTAAATGGCAAGAAGCAGAGGCTGGAAATATTGCCACATCAGCAGTGTTTTATTATATTTTGGTACCAACACTGCTTTTAGGAGGGACATTCTTAATTCTTTGACTAGCTGATCAAATTACGATTCGCGGGATTGGTAATGGCGTTTCTTTAGTTATTTTTGCTGGAATTGCTTCTAGTTTACCATTTAATATTGCTAAAACTTTTCAATTTTGAGTTGGTAGTCAAAGCGAAGCAATAGTGGTTTTTAGTGGTTTTTTAAAGTTTTTACTTTATATGGTTGGATTTCTTTTAGTAATTTTAATGGTTGTATTCTTTGCTGAATCAGAAAGAAGAATCCCGATTCAGCAGACGGGGGGCGGGTTAGCTTTAAAAAATGAAAAAGCACCGTATTTGCCGTTAAAAATCAATTCAGCTGGCGTGATTCCTGTGATTTTTGCTTCAGCAATTATAACAGCACCTTTAACAATTGCTCAAATTGTTAAAGCTAATAATCCCGAAGGAACAGGGTTTACTAATTTTACAGAGGCTTATTTAGCATTAGATTCATGATCAGGAATGAGCATTTTTGCGATTTTAATTATTCTCTTTACTTTCTTATATTCACAAGTACAAATTAATCCTGAACAAATGGCAGAGAATTTTCAAAAAAATGGCACATTTATTCCTGGAATTCAACCAGGAAAAGAAACGGAGAAATATATTAAATCAACTTTAAATTGCTTAAGTAGTGTAGGGAGTATCTTTTTAGCTTTTGTTGCCATATTACCAACATTAATTTCTAAATTAACAAATTTACCGCCAATGTTAGCAATTGGAGGTACAGGAGTTATTATTATGGTTGGTGTTGCGATTGAAGTTATTCGTCAGGTTCAAGGGCACCTGACCCAACAATCTTATATTCAATTTAAAAGGGATAAAAATCAAAGTAAAAATATATGATAAAAGAGAGTGGTATTTAAAATGAATTTAATCTTTTTAGGAGCACCCGGAAGTGGTAAGGGAACCCAGTCACAAAAGTTATGTGATGCATACCGTTTGATACATTTGTCAACAGGAGATATTATTCGCCAAGCGATAAGAAATAATTCACCATCAGGATTAAAAGCTAAAGAATATTTAGATGCAGGAAAATTAGTACCAGATGAACAAGTAATTAATCTTGTACAAGAAACCATTGATAATTTAACTGAAGACTTTATTCTTGATGGTTTTCCAAGAACGCTTAAACAAGCTCATGCGTTGCAAGAGATTTTAGAAAAAAAAGAACAACAAATTGATTTTGTTATTTATTTAGAGGCTGATTTAGAACATTTAATTGATCGGATTACCAATCGCTTAGTTTGTCCAACTTGTAATCGAACATATAACAAATTAATTAATAAACCTAAAATTGAGATGCAATGTGATGATGGTGCATCATTAATTCAGCGGGATGATGATACGAAGGAAAAAGCTAAAATTAGAATTCAAACTTATTTGAATGAGACTTTACCATTAGTAGAATATTATCAAGAAGAATCCTTATTACATGTTGTTGATGCTAATCAATCAAGTAAATTAGTATTTAATGGTATTAAAAGTATTTTAGATAGTGTGTAAAATAAATGGTTACTGTTAAAAATGAGTTAGAAATTAAAACAATGCGTGATGCGGGAAAAGTAGTTGCTAAAATATTAGCTGAAGTTAAAAAGGCAATTATTCCCGGAATAAAAAAACGCGACCTTGATACAATAGCAGCAAGAGTGTTAAAAGAAAATAATGCTAAAACAGCTTTTAAAGGTTATTATGGTTTTCCTAATCATATTTGTGTTTCCATTAACAATGAATTAATTCATGGGATTGCTAATAATCAAATTATTAAGACAGGTGATTTAGTATCAATTGATGCTGGCGCTGTTATTGATGGATTCTTTGCGGATGCCGCAATTACTGTTGGCGTCGGTCAAATTAAAGCAGAGTATCAAAAGTTAATTACTGTAACGGAAGAAGCCTTAAATAAGGCAATGACAATTATTGCTCCGGGTGTTAGAATTGGTAGTATTGGAGCAACAATTCAACAATTTGTTGAAAAACAAGGGTATCATTTGCCAAAAAATTATACGGGTCACGGGATTGGTAAACAATTACATGAAGACCCGCATATTCCTAATTATGGTAAATATGACTATGGTTTAAAACTAGTGACAGGAATGACAATTTGTATTGAACCAATGGTACAAATTGGTACTGATCAAACTAAAGTTTTAAATGATAATTGAACAGTTGTGTCCCTTGATGATACATATTCAGCTCATTTTGAACATACAATTCTAGTAACCGAAAATGGATATGAAGTTTTAACTGCCAACACACACTCAATAGAAGAAGGTAATTAAATGACTGCCAAAGAAAAAGAAACTAAAAATATCATTGAAGTGGAAGGGATTGTTATTGAATGTTTACCTAATACTGAGTTTAAGGTAAAGTTAGAAAACAATGCAGTTATTTTAGCTCACGTTTCTGGTAAAATTCGCATGAATTTCATTAGAATTTTACCAGGTGATAAAGTAATTATTGAACTTTCTCCGTATGATTTAAAACGTGGGCGAATTATTTATCGTAATAAGTAAAAAAATAAAAATAGTAAAAGGAGACAAATTAAATGAAAGTAAGATCATCAATTAAAAAGATTTGTGATAAATGTCAAATAATTAATAGAAAAAAATGTGTGCGAGTAATTTGTAAAACCCCAAAGCACAAACAAAGACAAGGTTAAAAACAGGAGGTTAAATATGGCAAGAATTGCAGGAATAGAAATCCCTGATGATAAAAGAGCTGTTGTTGCTTTAACATATGTTTATGGGGTTGGTTTATCCAGTGCTCAAAAGATTTTAAAACAATGTAGTATTGATGAAAATATTCGTGTTAAACAATTAACAGAAGAACAATTAACAAATATTAGAGCAGAAATATTGAAAGATTATAAAGTTGAAGGTGAGTTACGACGCGAAACCCAATTAAATATTAAACGATTAATGGAAATTGGTTCTTATCGTGGTATTCGCCATCGTAAAGGTTTACCAGTTAATGGTCAATCTACTAAACAAAATGCAAGAACAGCAAAAGGACCGAGAAAAATAGTTGCTAATAAGAAAAAATAGTAAGAAGTGGGGGTAACACGATGGCAAAAGTAAAAAAAGTTGCAAAGAAAAAACAAAAAAAGAATATTTTAAAAGGAATTACTCATGTTCATGCAACATTTAACAATACAATTATAACAATGACTGATGAATTAGGAAATGTTATTGCTTGATGTGCGGCTGGTGCAATTGGTTTTAAAGGAACAAAGAAATCAACTCCTTATGCTGCGCAAATGGTAGCAGAACAAGTTGCTAAGGCATCAATGGAACATGGAATGAGAACGATTGAAGTTCAGTGTAAAGGACCTGGCCCAGGAAGAGACGCCGCTGTTAGAAGCTTACAAGCGGCTGGTCTGGAAATTATAAGTATTAAAGATGTAACACCAATTCCTCATAACGGGTGTCGCCCCCCTAAAAGGCCAAGAGGTTAATAAATGAAACAATTTGTTAGACCAAATTTTAAATTACAAACTGAAAATACTAGTAAGAATTTCGGTTGCTTTATAGTAGAACCATTAGAAAGAGGATTTGGTAATACTATTGGTAACGCTTTACGAAGAACTTTATTAGCGGCAACACCAGGAGCTTCAATTTATGGTGTTAATATCAAAGGGGCTAGTCATGAGTTTTCAACAATTAAAGGAGTTGTTGAAAATGTTGCTCAAATTATTTTAAATTTAAAAGGTATTATTTTAAAAATTGATAGTGCTGTCTTTAAAGAAGAAGAAAGTGTCTTATTAAAAGTAGATGCTTTAGCTGGTGAAGTATTAGCATCAATGATTATTTGCCCGATAGGAGTTGAAGTATTAAATGGTGATTATTTAATTGCTACTGTTGCTAAAGGTGGTAAATTAGAAATGACAATGTATGCTCAAAATTCTCGTGGTTATAAATCATTTGATGATAATAAACGATTAATTACTAATATTGGTATTATTTCTATGGATTCTAATTATTCACCAATTGTTAATGTTAAATATAGCGTTGAACCAACTAAAGTTGGAAAAAGCGCTGATTTAGAACAATTATTTTTAGAATTAACAACCGATGGTTCGGTTACTCCAGTAGAAGCAATTGCAATTGCTGCGAAGATTTTAATTGCTCATTTAGAACATTTTGTTAGTTTAAGTGAACAAGCACAATCATTAGAAATTATTTCTATTTCTGAAAAACAAGAAACAGATGAATTAGAAAAAACAATTGAAGAATTAGACTTAACAGTTCGCTCATATAATTGTTTAAGACGAGCAGAAATTTTTACTATTGGGGATTTAACTAATAGAACAGAAAATGATATTTTAGCAACGAAAAATTTAGGAAGAAAATCCTTTATTGAAATTAAAGACAAATTATTAGCATTAGGGCTAACTTTTAAACGAGAATAAAGGGAGGAACAAAATATGTCATTTATTCAAAAACGCGGTAAAAATACTAGTTGAAGACAAGGATTAATGCGTAATTTAGCAACAGAATTAATTGTTCATGAAAGATTGCTCGTAACTGAGAAACGAGCTAAAGAATTAAGAAAAACAATTGATAAATTAATTACTTTAGCAAAAAGACAAGATTTACATGCCAGAAGACAAGCATCAAGTATTTTACGAAATATTGATGTTAATGAAACAGAAACGGTTTTACAAAAACTATTTACTGATATTGCTAAACGATATAATAAAAGATCTGGTGGTTATACGAGGCTTTTAAAAACTGACGACCGTAGAGGCGATAATGCACCAATGGTTTATATTGAGTTAGTTTAAATTACAAATCAAATTAATAATCTCATATTTAATTGGGCGCATAAAGTTTTGTTAGGTAGGAAAAATATTTGAATAAGCATTAAGACAGTCAGCAATGATTTTCTTTTCATTTTATAAGACGTTAAAATTTAATTTGTTCTTTGAAAATTAAATACAAGTGAATTAATAATGTTGGTATGTATTAAAGCACGATAAATTGTGGGTGGTTGCCATAACCAAAAGAAGTTTTACCAGTTAATAGATAACATCCTATTAGCTATAGCAATTTGTTTCGTTTTGCAATAAAAAAATGAATGGGGTGGATGGGTGGATTTCCTAAAAATATACACGCTATTAAATTAATTCCAAGAGCGGGATGCGGATATTAAAGTGTAAAAATTTCTATATAGGGAGATACTAAGTTTAAAATTATTAAAATCTTTATCTAATAAAAAAACAAAATTTACTAACAAAACTTGTTAAACACTTAAATCTGCGATATATAAGTGTTTAAAAAACTAAGTTAACTAACTTAGTTAAATATAACTTAGTTTATCTATAAGAAGGGTAATTTATTATGAAAAACATTGAAAACATTTTCTTAAGTACTAAAAAATATCTCTTAAAAGAAACGCAAAACGCAATGCTTATTAAAGCCCCAAAAATTCCGTGATTTAATGAACAAATCGGCATTTGGTTTCCAAAACGATTTGTTTATAAAGGAAAATATGAAAATTCTATTTGCATCGGAATAATAAAAGATAGTAAATATCAAATAATTTCAATTAATCAAAAACAAAATGAAACAAAATTAATTAAGGGGCAAGAATTATTAATCTTCTTCATTGCCGAAAAAGAAAACAACAAAAAAGATATAAATTATAACTATTTTAAAGGAGTTTAAAAATGAATATTGCGATTGGACTAATATTTATTATTATCAGCATCATGCTATTGGCATATTTTACTTATAAAATTTATGTCAAAATAAAAATTAAAATTAAATATAAAAAGAGGCTGTCCAATTAACTGTGTCTCTAAGTAATTAACTTAAATTCACTCTGTTCTCAAATTTTATCATTAAATGTGAAATTGCACTAACTACCCCAATTTTGAATTGGTATCGTTCATTTCTTAACCATATTTTGAAATGCTAAATAAAATATTTTAAAAACTGATGCGTCATTAGGAAAAATCTTTTTATTCTTAGTTGACTATTAACAGACTCTATTGTATTAGTTGTATAAATAATTCTCCTAAATTCTTGAGGATATTCAAGAAAAATTATTAAATTATTTCAGTTATTTTTTCATGATTTAGTAATTTGTGGATACTTTTTATTTCATTTTTCAGAAAAATGAAATAAAGCAACCAACGATATTTCTTCATTAATTGCTGTATAAATTGATTTTAAATCATTAGCTACAAGTTTGCGATCTTTGTAAGGAACAAATTTTAAACTATTACTAATTTGATGAACAATGCATAATTGGTGCTGTGTTTTTGGAAAAACAGCTTCTATTGCATCAGACATTCCTGTTAAATTATCACTATAAGCAACAAGAATATCTTGTAAGCCGCGATTTTTCATTTCCGTAAAAGGATTTTATATTTAGTCAAAATTTGGTTCCCTCATTCTCGCTAATTCACATTCCTAAAATATCTTTTAAACCATTTAAATTAATTCCTAAGGCAAGATATACTGCTTTGTTTATTATTCGTTTATCTTGTTCTACTTTAACAACAACAATACAATCAAAATAAACAATCGGATAAATCTTCTCTAAAGGTTTAGTTTGTCACACTCTAACTTCTTCAATAACATCATCAGTTATTTGATTAATTAAACTTTCTGAAATTTCTGTTCCGTGATAGAATTCTTGTAATTGTGCTTTGATATCAGAAATTGTCATTCCTCTTGCATATAAAGAAATTACTTTTTGATCAAAGTTATCAAATTTTCTTTGTCTTTTTGAAATAATTACTGGTTTAAAAGTACTATTTCGATCTCGTGGTACATCAATTACGATTGAACCATTTTTAGTAATAATGGTTTTTGGTGTGTTGCCATTTCTTTTATTATGATTCTCATCAGTTTCAAGATGATCTTTAATTTCTGCATTTAACATTCTTTCAGTTAATTTTTTGATAAATTCCTGAAAAATAGTATTGCCTTTAAATAAATCTTGTGGATTATTAATATTTTCTAAAAAATAATCAGCAACTTTATCAATTGTATCAGAGGAAGTTTTTGCTTTTTTATCATTTTCTGTTCTCTTTCTTTTAAGTATAATTCAGGATGAATTATCGAGACACAGAATTTTGAACAGACTCATATAAAATTAGCTGATTGTTTTACTTCTTCAAAGCAATACCTAAGAAAACTAAACGCGACCTATATTTAATTGAGATTATTTTTTGTTGTTGCAATGTATGATAAAATATTGTTATAATTCTATTAAAGGAGAATAATATGCAATTAAAAACATTATTTTTAGAAATAAATATCGCTAGTAATATTCCAATAGGACTATTGATAGCATTGATAGTTTTTGGTATTTTAGCTGGGGTTTTATTAATAACTTGATTAGCTACTTGAATATATTCGTCAATTATTAGAAATACTAACAGTGCTAATTTAACAGGAAAAGAATTTGTTGATGCTTATTTAAAAAAGTTTGGTTTTGTTGGGAAAAAAGTTCAAAAGACTACTAGTTATGAAATTAAAAGTCATTTTTTTCAATTAACGCCTTTTCATTACAAAAAACAAAAACCACATCATTTAATAGTTAAAATGTTACCTTGAACTTATCATCGTAGTAGTTTATATACTTTAGCTAAAGCTGGAGAGGTAGCATATTCTACTTCGCAAGGAAGAAAGTTATTTCTTAGTTTTGGATGATCTTTAATTGTTAATTTAGCATTAGTGGTAACAACATTTCTTGTTATTAATTTAGCTTTATTAATTCTTAATAAACAAGCATTATTTGGTAATGCTAATCCTCATCAAGCAATAATTGTTATTGGTATTGTTGCTAGTATTAGTTTTATTTTATCAATTAGTATTCCAATATATTTTTATATTTGAGCGATGCAACCCGTATATAAGTTTGCTCAATTGTTGTTAACTGCCAATGAAGCTAAACTAATTAAATGAATTTACTTAGTTCGAATTTTATATTTAATTATTACGACAATTTATGAAACATTAAAAAGAGTAGCATATGTTATTGATAAAATCCAAGATGCTACATAATATTTTATAGTTTATTCTTTTGTTATTTTGTTGCATAATAATTTTAGAGAAATGGCCTCGTTTAGTTTTCTTAGGTATTGCTTTGAAAAAGTAAAACAATCAGCTAATTATATTATTTAATTACTAAACTAACCATATCTTTCTTGTTATTGCCATTTTTATTCTTTTTCATTTTATCATATTATTGAATTTTTACACAATAAAAAATTATTAATTTTATTAAATTTTAACTAATATTTTTACTTACTTAAATGAATATATTTATTTGCATATACAATGTTGCCTTTGCTGATTCAACTATCATCATTTTTATTATTATATTTATTTCATAATGAATTTTTATATATTTCTTTTCTGATTTCTATTTCTGAATTAATATTTTCATTAATATAATGTAATAGGTTATTTAAATTCTTATGATTATATATTTTTGCTCCATATCCTAATTGTTGTTTTACCAAATGTGATACATCACCTTCAATGTTACAACCGATATTTCATTCTAAATTTTGATGATGAATACCATGCTTATTGTTTTTGAAATAATTACTCGTCTTTCTTAAATTTGTTTCAATATCTTTATTTAATTCATTTTTAGCAATATTACGAATGTTTTTGATTAATTCTTGATGGAATTTCCATCCTTATATAATTTAATTCAACTATTTAGTGTTACTTTGCGACTTTCAAAAATAATATTAAATGTAGTTTGTTTTAATTTTTTAATAGTATGATAACCATCTAAAATATATCTAAAATTACCAAAACTATTGGCAATTTCTCTAATTCAAGCATCACCATCACCACAAACAATTATCCTGTCATAATTAATATTTACATAATGTTTTTGTAATTCTTTAATTAATAAATCACGATAATCCATTGTATTTATTCGTTTACCAACTTTTAACATTAGAAAATGACCTCGTTTGTTTTCTAATTCTCTACGAGCATTTTTGTAATTTTTTTCTTTATATCCGGTATGAAAAGTAACTAAACGAATTATTTGGTCTTTTTTAACTTTATGATCTAATGTCGCTAAAAATTTCTCATCTAGTTGAATATATAAATCCTTATTTTTGACATCAATTCTAGTTTTAGTTTCTTTTTCTGCTAGTTGAAAATATTCGACAATATCATATTTATTTAAAATATTTGAAATACTACCTTTTGAAATATAACAATGATTTAGAGCATCTAAAACATCACGATAGCGTTTACCATCACCCAAAAGACTTAAAACTTTAAATTGGACATCAAAATAAATGCGTTGTTTGGGCAATAAACCAATTTCTTTATCTAACAAACATACATATTCAAATTTACCTGATTTTTGATTTCAATATTTATATCGGCGTCGTTTAAAAGTAACATCACCAAAAATTGTAATAATTGTTCTTTAAGCAAAATGAACTACTTTATAACCTTATTTTAACCGATAATGATATTTATATAAGTATTCATCTAATTTTTCATATTCATTAGCTAGTTGTTCACATTTATTGGTGTACATATTTTTATGGGTTGTAAATAAACTGAATCAATACTTGTTTTCTATGGTTTTTAAATTATTTTTAATTTCTAACATAAAAAATTGCCTTTCTTGGTATTAATTTTAATAAAGTTTAATTTAGTTTGATTATTTTTTTGTTTTAATGATAATTTTTTCTAGAATTAGTGTTCAATATTCTAAAAAATGATAAAAATTTTATTTTATGGTTTATAATTAAATTCTTATTAATTTAAAATTTATAATTTTAAGTGGAGGCGATAATTACTACAAAAATTTATTAAATTAGCAAAAATTAACAAAAAGGATTTAATAAATGAAAAAATTACTAGAAATTTTAGGAACAATAACAATAGCAAGTAGTGGAATAGCAGGAATTGTTGCTAATAGTCCTTCCTTATCCAACGCAAGAACAACAAATTAAATTAGAAAACATAAATTATAAAAGACAAAAACGAAGCAATAATGAAAATAATAAAATAAATAGAACAAAAATTATTATTAAAACAGGAGGGTATGTTTTTTCTTCGGGTGTGGTTTTCAACAATAAATTATATTTTGGTTCAGGAGATAGCAACGTTTATGAGTATGATCCCGCTACACTGCTACAGGACAACAAAAAATTGTTATTAAAGCAAATAAAAATAACTGAGTTCATTCTTCTGGCGTGGTTTTCAACAATAAAATATATTTTGGTTCACATGATTAATAATGTGTATGAATATGATCCAGCAACAGGCCAACAAAAAACTGTCATAAAAACAGAAGAAGGAATTTGATCTCCTGGTGTGATTTTCAACAATAAATTATATATTGGTTCAGGAGATGGTAATGTTTATGAATATAGTAATTACTATAATTTAAGACAAATTAATAATAATTCTGATAATGCAATTTTAAATGAATTAAATTATTTAAATCCCGATTTAGATATAGCACAACTAGAAATTATTAATAAAACAAATAATTCAGCTATATTAAAAATAAAAGATAATTTAAATAATGATAATAATATAAAAATACATTATTCAATTGATAATCAACAAAATAAAATTATTAATTTAAATGAATTAATTAAAAAAGCATTATTTTTTAAATTTCGTGATGAAAACCCTAATTTAAAATTTAAGGAAATAAAAGATATTAATATTGATAACTTAATGTTTTCTGAGATTGAAATAACCAGCACTTCAGATTCGTTAAAATCATTTGACGAAAAAAGTGTTTGTTTTGAACCAGTTAATTTTCCTAATATCTCTTCAAATATACAAAAAATTAAAATACCATCATGTAGTTATGAAACTAAGGCAAAATATTTATTTCAAATTACAACAGGATTAAACATAAATAACTCAAAAAATATAGTTAATGGATGAAATTTAAATATTGATGACGAAATGATATTAACTGATTTTACAAGTTGAAATAAAAAAGCTTCTGAAATTAAAAATACATTATCACGGGATTTTGATTTGTCTAACATAAATAAACAAGAACAAGAATTAATTTTAAATCGCGATTTGTTACATTCACCAGAACAAGAATTATCTGTGGGAAGAAAACAACGCCTTACAGCCGAATATGTAGTCAGACTACTTGTTATTAAAACTAATTTAAATTTAAAACAAAAAATTAATGGAACGATTACTGCTAAAATAATTGATGATAATAACGAAGGGCAAACAATTACATTACCAATTAAAGAGACAATGCAAATATTACAAAAATATAGTTTATTGCCCAACGAAATTACTATTAACAAAGATAATAGCATTTCTTTTAATGGAAAAGCAATAATATCAAGAACAAGTGAAAGCGATCCCAAACCAATTTTTAATTTTCGTCCAATTTAATAAAAAATATTAAATTTATTACAAATAATTGGTCTGTTAACAACTTGTAAAAATAAGAAAAATATTCCAACCAGTAATTAAAATTACTGGTTTTTATTCCGACAAAATAGAAAGGAAAAATTAAAATGAAAAGTTGTTTAGTTGTTTAAGGGTCTTATCATTATAGAAAATTGCCTTTCTTGGGAGTAGTAATTTTAACAGTGTTTGAATTTAGTTATTAAGGATTTTCAATTTCAATTTCAAAATTGTTTGTATGTTCTAATACATAATTTATTGAATTGTTTTTTTCATCTTTGAAATCATTTAAGTTTGTACCTTGTGTTTTAATTCTTATTTTTTTATTAATTATTCAAAGTTTAAATAAATAATTATTAGGAAAGTTGGTTTTTTCTTGTCCGTGTGTATTTATTAGTTGTTTAATTTCTTTTTGTGTACTTTGATTATTTTCAAGTTTTTCTGTAAATTCGAAAGTAAAATTTCTTACATTTTTTAATTCTGATGGTAATTCCGCATTTATATTTACATTATTTCCTTTAAGAATGTTAACTTGTACAATATTATTTGAAGTTATTGAAAAATAAAATCTTACTTTTTCTAAGTCTTTAATTTCAAAATCATAAACTTTGTTTTCGTTATATTTATTTTTTTGTTCTACTGATTCATTTGTTTTTTTAGAACAGCTGAATATTGGTAATATTGTTAATGTCGAAAGAGCTATTGTATTTAAAATTTTCATTATTTTAATTCCTTTATTGCTTTATTTTTTCAATATATATATATAACTACACGAAAATCCTTAATATCATTAGAAAAATGGCAAAACCAATTAAAAACCGAAAGGTATAGTAAAAGGCAGGTACCGAGGTACCGTTTTAAAAACCGGAAAAATAGCAGTTGAAAAATTAACTGTTGCTTTTGCAACAATTGCTAATGGTCGTAAAATGGTAATGATTTGTGATGCCGTCAATATTCAGTTAATCATTTTAATACCAGCATTCTGAATGGCATAACCAACATCGCTAAATGCGGGTATTCACCGTCCGGAATATTTGCAATTTGCTGGCGGAATTAAGTCGTCTCATTCACTGTTTTTTGAGCCATCAGGAATAAAGGCCGTGGAATTAAGGACATTAAAGTCATAGATTTTAAAATTGTAATTAGCGACATTTTTTTATGGTACAAAGGAAAAGTTAAGGTAAAAATATTAATACCATAGCGAATATCGATGTCGGTGTTAAGATAATTAACACACTATTAGCAGTCTTGTTAGTTGGTAAGGTAATGAGTTTGTTATCATAAGATTTAAGCACATTAAATTCAATTTTATAGATACTGTTATTATTTTTAATAGCATTAAAATTTTCCTGGTGCGTTTTTTTATCAAAAGTAAAAAAATAACTTCTTAGTAATAATTCTGATTTCCCTATAATATTTACTAAGTATTTTTTGAGATAAAAGGTGATTAATGAGCGATAAAAGAAACCGATTTGAATAAAGTAATCTTTGTTGTAATTATCTACTCCCTTAAAATCAACCTCGGTATGAGTTTTTTCGTCCATATCAAAAGTAGCGTAAAATAAACTAGCAAAGAAGTTGCCAAGGATTTCGTAGATTTCGTTAAAAACATTTTTGTAATCGTTATTGTTAATACTAGAAATGTTGTTTTTAAAATATAGGTAAATATCATTTCGTAAATCGGAGTCATATCGTAGAAAACTAAATTTAACATTGAGGTAATTTAAGGTTTCAAAAAGATACTTAATTAGGTAATAATCGTTAGCCCTTTTGGTGTCATATTTTCATATTTCATTTTCACCGTGTAATAATTGTAAATAATTGTTTTCGGCAATTAGGGTTTTGTTAAATGCCTTAATTTTAAGGACATTATCGTTGGTATCTTCTTGTTTCAAAATGACCATTTTAATCGTATTTGTTCCTTGCAATTGTGTACTTGTTTCAGTTGCGGTGAATTTAACGGTAAATGTTCTGTCAGCAACATTATCTGTTGTTAAATCAAAAGTAGCACTATCATTTAAGTAATTGTTGTCATTATCTTTAATTTCTGTGTTATAGTCGATGCCTTCAATTGCATTATTTACGCCAGTAAGATTATTAATTTTTTCATTAATTCTTTTTTTTAATTTTTTTTATAACTTCAATTTTGGTTGCATTTGTCGGGTCAATTATTTCTGAATTTGGTAAAATAGTTGAAGTTTTGTGATAAAAATGGCTTTCGCTTTTAAAGCCATGATTTTTAATCGTAAATTCTTTGTAATAACCTTTTTCTAGGGTGTCAACGAAATTAAATATTGGCGTTCAATAGAGATAAGAGTAATTAAATTTATCAAAATTGCCACGATGAATCATTAAATAGTCAAGATTATCGATAACATCGTTATATTTATGATTACCGTCAAAGTTAATAGTTGCTGTTGATAATTTAATATCAGTACTATCTTTTTTAATTTCAATTTCAAAATTACTTGTATGTTCTAATACATAATTTATTGAATTGTTTTTTTCATCTTTGAAATCATTTAAGTTTGTACCTTGTGCTTTAATTCTTATTTTTTTATTAATTATTCAAAGTTTAAATAAATGATTATTAGGAAAGTTGGTTTTTTCTTGTCCGCGTGTATTTATTAGTTGTTTAATTTCTTTTTGTGTACTTTGATTATTTTCAAGTTTTTCTGTAAATTCGAAAGTAAAATTTCTTACATTTTTTAATTCTGATGGTAATTCTGCATTTATATTTACATTATTTCCTTTAAGTATGTTAACTTGTACAATATTATTTAAAGTTATTGAAAAATAAAATCTTACTTTTTCTAAGTTTCTCATTTCAAAATCATAAATTTTATTATTTTCTCTTTTATTTCTAACTAGTTGTGTTGTTATCTTGTCGTTTTTAATATTTTGGGGAATAGTAAAAATGTTATTAAAACTAATAATTAACACGGTAAATATTTTCATAAACATTTTTATCACTCCTTTTTAAAATATTTTATTTTTCATTGTTTTTTTAGTTTTGATTTTTTGATAAATCACTCAATACCACAATTTATAATTATAGCTATTGTAATGCATATATCTAAATACCCTAGTATCATAAGTGAAATTAATGCTTCAAATTTTTCATATAATAATTTCAAATCATTAATTTCCAATTTTAAAAATGGAATGAAAAAGATAATAATCATAAAAATGTAAGGCAAAATTCTCCATCAATATTTTTTTAAAGAATTAATGAGTTTGTTTGATTTCATTTTTCAAGGCTCTTTTTATTTTAATTTTTTGAATAATAAAGCGGATTAATTTTTCAAATTTAATTGCAAAGTATATTGCTCCGCTTCATTAAAAAACAAATATTCCCACCAGCATAATACCACTATTGAACTTGCCAAAGAAATCAACCATTTCTTTATTCATAAAATTATTAAACTCATCACTTGTTCCGGTTATTCATTTAGTATCGATTACTGTTAATGCACAAATTAATAAACTTATAAAGATGAAAATGATACTTAATGCTATTTTTAACCACTGCTTTTTAAAAGAATTTTTAATTCTTAATTTTAATGGCATTTTTTCTTTTGAATTATCTTTTTTAAATAATTTTGCTAAAAGTTTTTTCATTTTTATTCTCCTTTCGTGTTTAAAAATTTTTAATTTTTGGTTTTCAATTATCAAGTCTGATTTTTGATTAATATGAATAGTATTTCACTTTTCTAGTTCTAAAATTTCTTTATTTTTTTCCATTATTATGTATTTAAGAGTATTAACACTATTTTCTAATATGACATTAACAATTTTTAATTTGTCATTCTCTGTTTCTAATTCTTGTTTTTTAGTTCATTTTTCCATTTTTTGACCTACCTTTAATTACAATAAATAAGGCAATAAGTACACAAGTAACACCAAGAATGGATAAAAATTGGGTGTTGCGGAAATGTCCGAGCCATTGGTTTAAATAGTTCTAAAATTGTTAAATTGCTAGTAATAAATTTTTGGAAATTAGTAAGACCTTCGCTAATATAGTTCGTTAAAGTTTCAAAATGATTACCAGCCAATAGTCCAAGAACAGTTATTAAGATAAAAATAATAATTAGTTTAAACATTGTTAGTTACCTTGTTTTGTTTTTATTTGTTTTTTAGTTTTTCCTCACGCACTTAATCGACCTTTATTTTTAACCGCATATTGGCGTTGTTTTTCTAAATTAACTTGTTGACTACCAAATCCAAGAATAATTGCCATAAGAAATTCTACAGCCAGCGTTAAGAACAAAGGAAATATTAGTTGAATTTTTGTTCCCGGCACTTCTAAACTTCAAATTAAATCAAAAACTTTATAAAGCATTTGGGCAAGAAAGTCGGCCATTTTTGCAAGATTTTCCATTTTTTATTGTTCCTTTTCTTTCATTTTTCTTAAAAATTTGCTAAATTTATCCATTTTTAAGTATTCCAAGTCTTCTAAATCAATTGCCGTGTCAGTATAATATTTATCTTCATAGTCAGGATTAATTTTTGAATTTAAGTAATCTCTTAAAAACGCTAGGTAAAAAGAATTGTAAGTGTTAAGTATTGGTAGAGGAATTTTTAGTTTAAAAAAATAAATATCAAGTTCAGTAATATCACGATATTTAATGTGGCGAACCTTTTTACTATTTTTAGCATCAATTAAGGTGTTTCGTCAGCGTTCATATTCTTCAATGTTCGTAACAGTACCATAGACAACTTTTAAGTAGGGACGAAAAATATTAACGGGTTTTTTACGAATTGCCACAATCACATTATTGGCAATATCATGAACTTTAAATCAAATATGTTTATCTCTTTGACCACCACCACTAGCGAGCACAATATGACCGAAATGGCGTGCCAGAGCGAAATATTCTTGGATACCGATTTCTTCGTTTTTGGCATTATTTTTTTCTCAATCCGTTCCTTCTAAAAATAAATTGGTTTCATCTCATAACAGTAAGGTTTTGTCTGGCAATACCGGATAATCAAAGTCTAATAATCCCATATGGCCTAAACTTAATTTTTGGGTTTCTAGTAATGGAAAGGTTGATGCGATGTGATATTTCTTCTTTTTTAGTAATTTTAATGCGTATACTAGAAGGGCGGTTTTTCCAGTTCCTAATGAACCAATCACAATATTTAACGGTGAATTTTTTAAGAAATTAATAACTTTGTTAATTTGTGTTAAATTATCGATTTTAAAAAGAAAAATTAAAATACAACCTGCTAAAAATAAATAGCTTACAATGTTTTTAAAATGACCGTTGTGAATATATCAAATTGCTCCGCAATGTCATAAAATTAGAAATGAGGTGCGATTCAATTCAATAAAATGGTTATTTTTTTCTATTATTCATTTGCAAAATTTTATCTTGCACCTCACTTTTTTTGTTAGCGGACTGCGCCAAGTAGTTTTTCAAATATTTTAAAACAAATAAAGAATATTGCCAAAATAAATGGAAAAATGAATATTCAGTAGTCAGCAAAGAAGTTACCGACTTGTGGCATATTAACAGCAATAATTTCTCACATTTTAGTAAACGCCGTTATAATTGCATTTCACAATTTAGGCATCGCATCACTCACACTCACTAGCTGTTATTTTTTCTACTGTTGCTGGTGGTGGTGGGCGGCATTGGCCAAGAAAGTTCCAATCATATAATCACCCCCCCCTTTCTTATTTAAAGCATTCATCATTTATATTCAAAGTTTTTCTTAAATTTGTTAAAACCACGATTAACCTTAACACGATTATATTTTTTCCTAATTAATTTTGAATTTCTTTGTGAATGCATCACAATGTAACTTCTTGACATTAATTTTTTCCCTATCTAAATACTGATATGGTTTTTCAAAGTAGCATTAGAATAAATCACACCATAATCGTTGTTAAGAATCAAAAAGCAATGTTTGCTATTAAAAGTCAAAGTGTTTCTTGAGTTAAATCAATTTCTTTACCACCACTAATATGAGCCGGAATAGTTGTAATTTGAATAAATAAATCTCAGAAAGTTTGTTTAATTTGTTCTCAATTAAATTCTTTTAAGTTTATTGTCACTTTCTATCTCCCAAAAATCATTTTTATTGGTAAATACATAATTGAAATTAAGGCGAAAAGAAAAGTAATGATAATAATTAATCCGGCAATAAACGCAACTTGTGCAGGCATTTTTTCTATCGAAACAAACAGTTCTAAGAATTCCATAATAATTTTTCAAAACATTATTTTTTATCCGCGCTATTTTCTTTTGAATTGGGAGCTTTAACTCATTTTTCAAAGCGAGCAATAAATACTTTTTCGTCTTTTGTAAAATTACCAGTATTATTTTTAATGGCATTTTTATATTTAATTCGCATTTTTATTTTGGCACAAATTTTATAAGCAAAATATGCCAATAGCATTATGCAAATGATAATAAATATTAATCCAATCGCAATATTCATTTTTAAACTCCTTTAAAATAGTTATAATTTATATCTTTTTTGTTGTTTTCTTTTTCGGCAATGAAAAAACCTAATAATTCTTGTCCTTTAATTAATTTGGTTTCTTTTTCTTTTTGATTAATCGAAATTACTTGATATTTACTGTCTTTTATTATTTCAATGCAAATTGAATTTTCGTATTTTCCTTTATAAACAAATCGCTTTGCAAACCAAATACCGATTTGTTCATTAAATCACGGAATTTTTGGGGCTTTAATAAGCATTGCGTTTTGTGTTTCTTTTAAAAGATATTTTTTAGTATTTAAGAAAATGTTTTCAATGTTTTTCATAATAAATTACCTTTCTTATGAATAAACTAAGTTATATTAACTAAGTTGTTAGTTAACTTAGTTTTTTAAACACTTATATATCGCAGATTTAAGTGTTTAATAAGCTTTGTTAGTAAATTTTGTTTTTTAATTAGATAAATAAATATTTTAATAATTTTAAACTTAGCATACCCCCTTATATAGAAATTTCTACACTTTAGCATCCGCATCCTACCATCTACCCTTGGAACTAATTTAATAGCATGTATATTTTTAGGAAATCCACCCATTCATTTTTTTATTGCAAAATGAAACAAATTGCTATAGCTAATAGGATGTTGTCTATTAACTGGTAAAACTTCTTTTGGTTATAGCAACCACCCACAATTTATCGCGCTTTAATACATACCAACATTATTAACTCGCTTGTATTTAATTTTCAGAGAACAAATTTTTAACATCTTATAAAATAAAAAGACAATCATTGCTGACTGTCTTAATACTTATTCAAATCTTTACCTACCTAAGAAAACTTTATGCGTCCTGCCAAGTCTATTATTTAATTGATAATTAACAAAATAAAATTATTAATTTAAATGAATTAATTAAAAAAACATCATTTTTTAAATTTCAAGATGAAAAGCCAAATTTAATATTTAAAGAAATAAAAAATATTGATACTAATAATTTAGTTTTTTCAAATGTTGAAGTTACAAGAAAAGGAAATTCATTAATATGATCTAATTTTCCTGAAAATGTATGTTCTGATAGATAATTTATTAATAAAACTTTAAATGTAAAATCATTTAATGTGCTTGCTTGTAGATATAATTCAAAATCAAAAGAAATATTTCAAATTAAAAAAGGAATAATTAAAAATCAAGAAAAAAATATAAAAAATAGTTGAACTTTATCTATTGATGATGAAAATAAATTAACAGATTTTGTAAATATGAATATTAAAGATAAAATAACACATAATTTTTCAAATGAGTTTGATTTTTCAAATTTAAACAAACAAGAACAAGAAATGGTTTTAAATACTTTTAAGGAACCAGCTGATAAATTTGAACTTAACCCCAATGAAAAATTACAAATTAATTATTTTGTAAGAATAGTTAAATCTGAAATTACGTTAAATTTAAAACAAAAAATTAATGGAACAATTAGTGCCAAAATAATTGATGATAAAAATAAAGAACAAATAGTTACATTATCAATTAAAGAAGCGATGCAAATATTACAAAAATATAGCTTATTGCCAGATGAAATTACTATAGATAAAAAAATGATAATATAACATTTAATGGGGAAGTATTTTTCTCACTAGAAAGAGAAGGAGAAGGTCAAGTAAGAGTAAGAATGAATGTAGTTACTTCCATATTATAGGCAATATATATGAAAAAATTTAATTATAAAAATATTTATGGAAATAAATAAGTAATTTATTTCCATTTTTAATTAAATTAACAAAAAAATATGGATAGGTTACAATAAGTCAAATCATATTTATGTGGACTTTCAAAATAAGGATTTATATATTCAACTAGATGAGAAATTTTTAGCGACATTAGATCATAAAGTTAAAAAAGACCAAATAATTCGTTTAGTTACTTTTCATACCGGATATAAAGAAAAAAATTACAAACATGCTCGTAGATTGTTAGAAAATAAAACGAGATCATTTTCTAATGTTAAAAGTTGGTAAACGAATAAATACGATGGATTATCTTGATTTATTAATTAAAGAATTGCAAAAACATTATGTAAATATTAATTATGACAAAATAATTATTTGTGGTGATGGTGATGCTTGAATTAGAGAAATTGCCAATAGTTTTGGTAATGTTAGATATATTTTAGACGGTTATCACGCTATTAAAAAATTAAAACAAACCGCATTTAATATTATTTTTGAAAATCGCAAAGTAACATTAAATATTTGAATTAAATTATATAAAGATGGAAATCATCAAGAATTAATCAAAAATATTCGTAATGTTGTTAAAAATGAATTAAATAAAGATATTAAAACAATTTTAAGAAAGGCGAGTAATTATTTCAGTAATAATAAGCAAGGTATTCATCATCAAAATTTAGAATGAAATATCGGCTGTAGCATTGAAAGTGATGTATCACACATTTAATAAAACAGCAATTAGGATATGGGGCAAAAATATATAATCATAATATAATAATTGGGACTGCACAATTAACTGTGTCTCTAAGTAATTAACTTAAATTCACTTTGTCCTCAAATTTTATCATTAAATGTGAAATTGCACTACCCCAATTTTGAATTGGCATCGTTCATTTCTTAACCATATTTTGAAATGCTAAATAAAATATTTTAAAAAATGATGCTTCATTAGGAAAAATCTTTTTATTCTTAATTACTCTTCTTAGTTGACTATTAACAGACTCTATTGTATTAGTTGTATAAATAATTCTCCTAAATTCTTGAGGATATTCAAGAAAAATTATTAAATTATTTCAGTTATTTTTTCATGATTTAGTAATTTGTGGATACTTTTTATTTCATTTTTCTGAAAAATGAAATAAAGCAACCAACGATATTTCTTCATTAATTGCTGTATAAATTGATTTTAAATCATTAGCTACAAGTTTGCGATCTTTGTAAGGAACAAATTTTAAACTATTACTAATTTGATGAACAATGCATAATTGGTGCTGTGTTTTTGGAAAAACAGCTTCTATTGCATCAGACATTCCTGTTAAATTATCACTATAAGCAACAAGAATATCTTGTAAGCCACGATTTTTCATTTCCGTAAAAGGATTATTTTATATTCAGTCAAAATTTGGTTCCCTCATTCTCGCTAATTCACATTCCTAAAATATCTTTTAAACCATTTAAATTAATTCCTAAGGCAAGATATACTGCTTTGTTTATTATTCGTTTATCTTGTTCTACTTTAACAACAACAATACAATCAAAATAAACAATCAGATAAATCTTCTCTAAAGGTTTAGTTTGTCACACTCTAACTTCTTCAATAACATCATCAGTTATTTGATTAATTAAACTTTCTGAAATTTCTGTTCCGTGATAGAATTCTTGTAATTGTGCTTTGATATCAGAAATTGTCATTCCTCTTGCATATAAAGAAATTACTTTTTGATCAAAGTTATCAAATTTTCTTTGTCTTTTTGGAATAATTACTGGTTCAAAAGTACTATTTTGATCTCTTGATACATCAATTGCAATTGAACCATTTTTAGTAATAATGGTTTTTGGTGTGTTGCCATTTCTTTTATTATGATTCTCATCAGTTTCAAGATGATCTTTAATTTCTGCATTTAACATTCTTTCAGTTAATTTTTTGATAAATTCCTGAAAAATAGTATTGCCTTTAAATAAATCTTGTGGATTATTAATATTTTCTAAAAAATAATCCACAACTTTATCAATTGCATCAGGTTCTTTTTTTTATTTTTTTTGTCATTTTTTGTTCTCCTTCGTTTAAGTATAATTCAGAATGAATTATCGAGACACAGAATTTTGGACAGCCCCTAATAAATAATTTAAATAACTTATTACATTTAAGAATGGCAAATTTAAACAAATTAGATGTATTTCATTAGACTTGGTACATAACTATAACATTTTATAGTCTAGTAGGCATAAAAATGTTATAGTTATGTACCAAGTCTAATGAAATATTTAATCTTATTCTGTTTCCAATTCCAAAATTAAATCTCGTAACTGTGCTGCTCGTTCAAACTGTAAATCTTTTGCTGCCACTAACATTTCCTTTCGCAAATCACTAATGATTTGCGTTTTTGTTTTGAGATAATCTTTAGACTTTCTTTTATTAATAATATCAAATTCTTGTAATAATTTATTAGCAAATAACGAATCATCAATCTTTTTCTTTATTGTCTGGGGAATAATATTATGTTCTTTATTATAAGCAATTTGGACATTTCTTCGGCGCAGCGTTTCAGCCGTTGCTTTTTGCATCGCATCCGATATTGTATCAGCATACATAATAACATTACCATTAACATTTCTTGCCGCCCGACCAATAGTTTGAATTAATGACCGCGCATCGCGTAAAAATCCTTGCTTATTAGCCTCTAAAATGCAAATTAACGAAACTTCAGGAATATCTAATCCTTCGCGTAATAAATTAATTCCCACCACAGCATCATAAACCCCTTTTCTTAGTTCTAATAAAATCTTTGAACGATCTAAAGTTTTTAATTCACTATGCAAATATGCTACTTTAATATTCCGCTCCTGCAAATAAGTAGTTAAATCTTCTGCTTGTCTAATTGTTAAAGTCGTAATTAATACTCTTTCACAATTTTCTTTTCGCACTAAAATATTTTCAATAATATCATCAATTTGATTCATCGTTGGTTTAACAACAATTGTTGGATCAACTAAACCTGTCGGGCGAATAATTTGTTCAGTTACTTGATAATTAACTTGATTTAATTCAAAATCACCCGGAGTTGCTGATGTATATATCACTGTTTTTAATTTATTCATAAATTCTATAAAATTTAATGGTCGATTATCTAAGGCACTCGGTAAACGAAAACCATAATTAACTAATGTTTGTTTTCTACTCCGATCAGTATTAAACATTCCTCTGGCTTGTGGTAAAGAAATATGTGATTCATCAATAATAGTTACAAAATCATCACCAAAATAATCAATTAAAGTATATGGTGGCACATCTTTATCTCTTAAATCTAAATGTCGGGAATAATTTTCAATACCACTACAAATACCAAACTCTTGCAAGGCTTCTAAATCACGATTAGTTCTTTGTTCAATCCTTTGATATTCTAATAATTGATTATTAGCTTTTAAGACTTCTAAATATTTTATTAATTCTGCTTCAATTCTAGCAATTGCCTTTGCTAATCTTTCTTTGGAAATAATATAGTCTTGAGCAGGAAAAATTGTAAAAGATTGATATCTTTCAATTAATTTACCAGTTAAAACATCAATCTTAGCAATTTCGTTAATATCATCATCAAACAAATCAATGCGTAAATAAAATTCATCCGTTCAACCCGGTGCCAACTTAATAACATCACCTTTTGCAGTAAACATTCCCGGACGAATTTCTAAATCATTACGAGTATAACCAGAATTAATAAGAAAATGTAATAACACTTTTCTCTCAATTTTTTGACCATTACGAATTTCAAAAAAAGATTTTTTATATTCATTAGGATCTTGTGCACCATAAATAGCAGCAACTGATGCCACAACAATAACATCTTTTCTAGTAACTAAAACATTCATCGCACTTAACCGCATCATTTCAATATCACTATTAGATTTTGCTGTCTTATCAATATATGTATCAGTTTTTGGCATATATGCTTCTGGTTGATAAAAATCAAAGTTGGAAACAAAATATTCCACACGATTTTCAGGAAACATGCCTTTTAATTCAACATATAATTGCATTGCCAAGGTTTTATTATGTGACAAAATTAAAGTTGGTTTATTAATTTTAGTAATAACATTAGCAATCGTATAAGTTTTTCCCGTACCAGTTGCTCCTAATAACACTTGAAATTGTTGATTTTCTCTTATTCCTTGTATTAAACTTGCAATCGCCTTTGGTTGATCACCTGCTGGCTTAAAATCAGCAACTAATTTAAACATAAAAATTTTTCCTAACCACCTTGCTTTGTCTTTGTTCTCTCAATAGCCTCCATTACCTCCTCTGATATACCATCATCAACATCAGGACCAATTTCTAAACTACACAAACTAATAACTACTTGATGAGCAATATTAATTCGCATTCGATTAAATAATTGGGCTGATTCATCAATATATGCATGTAACGGATTTGACTGCCCATAGCTTCGCAAATAAATTCCCGTTCTTAATTTACTAGAACCATCAATATGTTCTGTTCAATGATGATCAAAAGCTTGTAAAATAATTTGATTTTCAATTTTTCATAACATTGCTTCAGGAATATTTTCAATAGTTTTCTGATAATGATTAAAAATTACCCGTCCAATTGATAAAACGGCATCATGTCGCGTCATTGAGCGTAATTTTTTAGCATCTAATTCATGATTACTGTTAATTAACTTTTTTTCTAAACTTTTTACTAAACTAACAAAATCAATCATAATTTCTTTATTAATCTCTTTTGTAAAAATATTCAATAAATCACCACTAACAGTAAAAATCATTCTTTCAACCAATGGAGCATAAACCTTAGTTTGCAAAATTGCATTGCGTTGTTCATACATTACTTCTCTTTGCTGAGCTAAAATATTATCATAATCCAACAAATTCTTTCTAGTATCAAAATTTAATCCTTCAACTTTTTTTTGAGCATTAGTAATACTTCGCGATAATAATTTTGATTGAATATGATCGTCTCCTAAACGACTAAATAATCCTTGTAATTTTTTACTACCAAAACGAAGCATTAATTCATCTTCTACTGAAAGATAAAATCTTGAATAACCCGGATCTCCTTGACGACCCGATCTACCTCGTAACTGATTATCAATTCTTCTAGCTTCATTTCGTTCCGTACCTAAAACAGCCAAACCACCTAAGGCGATAACACCATCACCTAATTTAATATCAGTGCCTCTTCCGGCCATATTAGTAGCAATTGTAACAGCCCCAATTTGTCCCGCACCAGCAATAATTTCTGCTTCTTGAACATGATTTCGCGCATTCAAAACATTATGAACTATTTTAGCTTCTTTTAAAATATTTGATACTTCCTCAGATGTCGTAATTGATGCTGCTCCGATTAGTATTGGTTGCCCTTTGATATGTCTTTCTTTAACCTCTTTAAGTAAAGCCTTATATTTAGAACTTTGTGATGCAAAAACCAAATCTATATCATCTTTTCTCACAATAGGAAGATTGGTGGGAATTTCCATTACTCGCATATTATAAATTTTAATAAACTCTTCTTCTTCCGTTTTTGCTGTTCCTGTCATCCCGCTCAATTTATTGTATAAGCGAAAGAAATTTTGATAAGTAATAGTTGCCAGCGTTGTCGTTTCATGTTCAATGGTAACTGCTTCTTTAGCCTGTAATGCTTGTTGCAAACCATCACTATAAGCTCTCCCTGGCATTAACCGCCCTGTAAATTGATCAACTAAAATTATTTCATCATTTTGAGCAACATATTCAATCCCGTTCGTAAAAACATGAACAGCTTTTAAAGCATTTAAAATATGATGAAATAATTCTGATTGCTCCAAACTAAACAAGTTTTTAATACCAAAATGTTTTTCTGCCTTTTTAACACCAGATATCGTTAAAGCCGCCTGTTTAGTTTCTAAATCAATTTTAATATCTGCCTTTTTATCCAAACTTTTAGCAAACCGGTCAGCATTTTCATATAAGGGTTCACGACTTTTAGAACCACCAGAAATAATTAACGGTGTTCTTGACTCATCAATTAAAACTGAATCAGCCTCATCAACAATTGCAAAATTCAACCCGCGTTGGACTTTTTCATCATAAGCATGTACCATGTTATCTCTTAAATAATCAAATCCTAATTCCGAGTTAGTAGTATATGTAACATCGCACAAATAAGCTTTTCGCTTTTGGTTATTACTTAAATCTCTTAAATTAACACCAACTGTTAAACCTAAAAATTCTAACACCGCACCATTAATTTCAGCATCACGCTGTGCTAAATATTCATTAACAGTAACAATATGAACGCCCTTACCAAGTAAAGCATTTAAATACATTGGCATAATCGCTGTTAAAGTCTTTCCTTCGCCAGTTCGCATTTCCGCAACATCACCATTATGTAAAACAATACCTCCTTCTAACTGAACAGCAAAAGCATGTAATCCCGAAACTCTTCTTGTTGCTTCACGTGCTACAGCAAAAACTTCAATTAAAATATCATCTACAGTATTACCAGCTTTCAATCGCTTTTTAAATTCATTAGTTTTATTTTTTAAACTATCATCAGATAATTCTTGCATTTCTAAATCTAAATCTAAAATTTCTTGAACATTAGCTCTAATGTTTTTTAAAACACTTTTATATTTATTAAAAAACTTCATATATATCGCTCCAGTTTCTAATTTCTCACCTATAACATTATTAATTTTATCATACTTTAAAATACTAATAAAATCTTTAATAAACAAAGGTTGCGTTTAGTTTTCTTAGGTATTGCTTTGAAGAAGTAAAACAATCAGCTAATTATATTATTTAATTACTAAACTAACCATACCCCCCCTCGTTATTTTCATTCTTATTTGTTATGATTCTATCATATTATTGAATTTTTACACAATAAAAATTATTAATAGGTCGCGTTTAGTTTTCTTAGGTATTTTTCAAAAAAGAAAAAATAATCATTTACTATAAATTATTTCAATATTCAAATTAAGTATATATTTCTTATATATGATTTTTGTTATAAAAAATTATTTTAATGTTTTTTTATAAATACTTGGTACATAACTATAACATTTTATGCTTATTAAACTATAAAATTCATTTTTATCTTTGTATTTATCTAACATTTGTACTTCATCTAGGAAATAATATTATCAAAATAGTAGATAAAATTAAAGATTATGTACCAAGTCTTAAATATTTTGCTCAGTTTTTATAACCTTTTATTGAAATTATGTTCGTTGATATTAAATATTTTGTTTTATTATTTATTTTCTAAATAAAATGATAATTAAATTGTCGTTGCTTGTCATTAAAAATTATTTAACCTTTTCCTACCTAACAAAAATTTATGCTTCCAATAATATATTGATATCATTCTTAATAAATAATTTTATTGGCAGGGGTAGCAGGACTTGAACCCACAACACTCGGTTTTGAAGACCGATGTTCTACCAATTGAACTATACCCCTACAATAAGTATATTTTATCAAAGTTATTAAAAATGACAAAGTAAATTATAAGGAAAGGGTCGCGTTTAGTTTTCTTAGGTATTTTTAAAAAAAGAAAAAATAATCATTTACTATAAATTATTTCAATATGCAAATTAAGTATATATTTCTTATGTATGATTTTTGTTGTAAAAAATTATTTTAATGTTATTTTTATAAGCGTTTTCCTTGGTTTTTATAACCTTTTATTGAAATTATGTTTGTTAGATGGAAAAGGTTAAATAATTTTTAATGACAAGCAACGACAATTTAATTATCATTTTATTTAGAAAATAAATAATAAAACAAAATATTTAATATCAACGAACATAATTTCAATAAAAGGTTATAAAAACTAAGGAAAACGCTTATAAAAACAACATTAAAAAAATAGGGACTGCACAATTAACTGTGTCTCTAAGTAATTAACTTAAATTCACTCTGCTCTGTCCTCAAACTTTATCATTAAATGTGAAATTGCACTACCCCAATTTTGAATTGGCATCGTTCATTTCTTAACCATATTTTAAAAACTGATGCGTCATTAGGAAAAATCTTTTTATTCTTAATTACTTTTCTTAGTTGACTATTAGCAGACTCTATTGTATTAGTTGTATAAATAATTCTTCTAAATTCTTGAGGATATTCAAGAAAAATTATTAAATTATTTCAGTTATTTTTTCATGATTTAGTAATTTGTGAATACTTTTTATTTCATTTTTCAGAAAAATGAAATAAAGCAACTAACGCTATTTCTTCATTAATTGCTGTATAAATTGATTTTAAATCATTAGCTACAAGTTTGCGATCTTTGTAAGGAACAAATTTTAAACTATTACGAATTTGATGAACAATACATAATTGGTGCTGTGTTCCCAAAAACACAGCTTCTATTGCATCAGACATTCCTGTTAAATTATCATTACAAGCAACAAGAATATCTTGTAATCCGCGATTTTTCATTTCCGTAAGATTATTCAGTCAAAATTTGGCTCCCTCATTCTCGCTAATTCACATTCCTAAAATATCTTTTAAACCATCTAAATTAATTCCTAAGGCAAGATAAATTGCTTTATTTATTATTCGTTTATCTTGTTTTACTTTAAACAACAATACAATCAAAATAAACAATCGGATAAATCTTCTCTAAAGGTTTAGTTTGCCACATTTTAACTTCTTCAATAACATCATTAGTTATTTGAATAATTAAACTTTCTGAAACTTCTGCTCCGTGATAGAATCCTTGCAATTGTGCTTTGATATCAGAAATTGTCATTCCCCCCCTTGCATATAAAGAAATTACTTTTTGATCAAAGTTATCAAATTTTCTTTGTCTTTTTGGAATAATTACTGGTTCAAAAGTACTATTTCGATCTCTTGGTACATGTACATCAATTACGATTGAACCATTTTTAGTAATAATGGTTTTTTGTGTGTTGCCATTTCTTTTATTATGATTCTCATCAGTTTCAAGATGATCTTTAATTTCCATATTTAACATTCGTTCAGTTAATTTTTTGATAAATTCCTGAAAAATAGTATTGCCTTTAAATAAATCTTGTGAATTATCAATATTTTCTAAAAAATAATCAACAACTTTATCAATTGCATCAGGCTCTTTTTTTTATTTTTTTGTCATTTTCTGTTCTCCTTTGTTTAAGTATAATTCAGAATGAATTATCGAGACACAGAATTTTGGACAGGTCCTTAAAATTTTTTATAACAAAAATCATATATAAGAAATATATACTTAATTTGAATATTGAAATAATTTATAATAAATGATTATTTTTTCTTTTTTTAAAAATACCTAAGAAAACTTTATGCGTCCTCTTTGAATTTTTCGTTCCATATCGCGTTTTTTAATAGTCTCTCTTTTATCATAAAGTTTTTTTGCTTTTGCTAACGCAATTTTAATTTTAATTAAACCCTTACTATTAAAATATATTTTAGTAGGAACTAATTGTAAATTTTGTAATTTCATCTTCGCTTCCAACTTTAAAATCTGTTTTTTGTGCAACAATAACTTTCTTGAACGATTAGGATCTGATTTAGCACTTGATGCATAAGCATAAGCACTAATATGTAAATTTAAAATTAATGCCTCTTGATTTCTAATCAAAACATAACTTTCTTGTAATGATACATTAGATTCCCGTAAAGATTTAACCTCAGAACCTTGTAATTCAATTCCAGCTTCATAAGTATCTATTAATTCATAATTAAATCGTGCTTTGCGATTTGAAGCAATTATTTTCATTGTTTAACCCTACCCCTGCCATTACTATTATTAGAATCTTTAAGGATAAAATCAATTTTTCTTTCTAACTTACTAGCTCACTTAACCTCAATGTTAACAATTTGTCCAAGATAATATTCTTTTCTTGTTCTTTCACCAACTAATCGCATTGTTTTTTCATTATAGTTATAATAATCATTTCGCATATCACTAACACGAATCAATCCTTCAATAGTATTTTCTAATTCTACAAAAATCCCAAAATTAGTAACTGAACTAACAATTCCCGAAAATCTTTTTCCAATTTGTGTTTCCATATACTCAGATTTTTTCATTTGTTCTACTGCTCTTTCACATTCTAATGCTTTCAACTCGGAAATACTAGACTGTTCTGCTTGATTTTGTAAAATCGCTGTATACTTATCAACAATAACATTATTAATTTTTTTCTCAAAAAGATATTTTCTTAACATCCGATGAACAATTAAATCCGGATAACGACGAATTGGTGATGTAAAATGAGTATAACAGTCACTTACTAAACCAAAATGCCCAATATTATTAATATCATAACGAGCTTTTTCCATACTTCGTAAAAACAAAGTAGCAACAACTTGAAATCAAGGTTTATCTTTAATATTTTTCAAAGTTAATTGCAAATCTTTAGCATAAACATTCCCAACCCCGCCCTTAATGTTATATCCCATTATTTTTAATACATTATACACTTCTCTTAATTTTTTAATTTTTGGTTTATCATGAATGCGATAAATAAATGGCAAATTCATTCAATAAATAGTGCTAGCAACAGTTTCATTAGCACGAATCATAAAATTTTCAATTAACATTTCTGCTGTTGCGCGCTTTCTCAAAGAAATATCACTAATTTTGCCATTTTGATTAATAACTAATTTAGCCTCATTTAAATTAAAATCAATAACTCCAGATTGCTCTTTATAATTTCTTAAAATATGATGTAAATCACGAGCAATTAAAAGCATTTGATAAATTTCAGGATGAGTTTTAACAAAATTTGGATTCTGACTACTAAAAGCCAAATTCACTTCATCATACGACATTCTTCGCTTAGTTTTAATAACTGATGGATATATTTCATTATTAATAGTTTCACCAACAGGATTAATTTCCATTTCACAAACTATCGTTAACCGTATCTCATTTTCATTTAAAGAACAAATACCATTTGATAATTGTGGTGGTAACATTGCAATAACACGATCAACTAAATAAATAGAAGTTCCCCTAATAAAAGATTCTTTATCCAAAGCACTATTCTCAGTAACATAATGTGACACATCAGCAATCGCAACAAATAATTTATAATTTCCATTATCCAACTTAACAACACTAATAGCATCATCTAAATCTTTAGCATCACTATCATCAATAGTAATAAATAAATTATTTTGTAAATCTCTCCGACCAATTAATTCTTCAGCCATTACCAATGGAGAGATTTTTTTTACTTCATTTAATGTCGCATCATCAAATTTTGTTTTAACAAAAAACTCGTGAACAACAGCGATAACATCAATTCCCGGAGTATTAACATTACCAATAATATCCTGAATTTCCAATGATACTAATTGATTTTTACTAACAGACACTATTTTAGCAATAACAATCATATCAATAATTGCAATACTTAAATTAGTAACTACAAAAAATAAATGTTGCAATTTAATATTATTAATTTTTAAAAACTTTGTTTTAGTTGCTTCATTAAAACAAACAGTAGCAACAATAGTAGTTAAAGACCTTTTTAATACTTTAATTACCAAAGCCGCAAAATGTCAAGCATCATTTTGTTTAATATTTTTACTAGTAAATAAAACTTCATCCATATCTAAACAACCATTTAAGTCTTGTGATTTAACAAAATACTTTTGATTATCTTTAGTTTTAATAAAACCAAAACCCTTAGAATGCAGTTGAATAATACCAGTAAGCAATTGATTTTGTAAATTTAAGGAATATTTATTACTACTATTAACTTTTAAAACATTATTAATTTTTAATTCCTTAAGTTCCAACGCCATTAATTCATATTGTTCTTCATTAGTAATTTCAAGATAATTATTAATTTCTAATTTTGAAAGGGGTCGCTTTTCATTTTTTAAAATATTTAAAATTTTTTGTTTCATATACTCTCCATCAGTCATTAAACTATTAGAATTTTCAAGGACTAATAGTTTAAATAAAAATTATAAAGTATTTTCTAAAATTCTAATAATCATTGAAAGAACAAATAAACAAGTTCCACAACCTAACATCATAAATGATAAAGTTCGTGAAAGTCCTCGCTCTTTGGTTTGTGCAAAAAGCTCTTGATTACCACCACTTAATGCCCCTAACCCTGATTGCGTTTTCTTTGATTGTAACAGTCCAATAACAATCATTGCAAAACCAATAATTAAAAGAATAATCTCAAAGATTAATAAAATATTTTGTTTACTCATATAATTAAACCTCTCTACTTTTATAAATTTTAATAATTACCTTTTAAAATTATATCATAATCTATCATATATATTTTATGACAATTATTTTACGGCCGCGTTTAGTTTTCTTAGGTATTTTTAGAAAAAGAAAAAATAATTATTTACTATAAATTATTTCAATATGCAAATTAAGTATATATTTCTTATGTATGATTTTTGTTGTAAAAACTTATTTTAATGTTTTTTTATAAGTATTTTGTTTAGTTTTTATAACCTTTTATTGAGATTTTGTTTGTTGATATTAAATATTTTGTTTTATTATTTATTTTCCAAATAAAATGATAATTAAATTGTGATTTTTTTTCTTTCAAAACTATTTAAATCTTTACCTACCTAACAAAACTTTATGCGCCCAAAGTATTAAAAATAAAAAGATTTTTCCTAATGACTCATCAGTTTTTAAAATATTTTATTTAGCATTTCAAAATATGGTTAAGAATTGAACGATGCCAATTAAAAATCGGGGTACTGCAATTTCACATTTAATGATAAAATTTAAAGACAGATTGAATTTAAGTTAATTACTTAGAGACACAGTTAATTGTGCAGTCCCGGAAAAAACTAAACACGACCTTTTTTAAGATTTTTCTTGATTGTGCAAAATACCTGTGGTATATTACATCCTTAGTTATTTTTAAAATTTATTTATTTAATTTCAACAACAGCACCAGCAGCAACAAGTTTTTCTTTAATTTCTTCGGCTTCTTCTGGTTTAATTTTTTCTTTAATTACTGGGTTTTCACCTTCAACTAATTTCTTGGCTTCCATTAAAGGTTTTTCTGTAATTTCTGCCACTACTTTAATAACTGCAATTTTAGAACCACCTATTTCAGTTAAAATAACTTTTACTTCTGTCGGTGCAGCACTGTCATCATCATGTGAAACTGCTTGCATCATCACTGGCGCACTAGCAGTAACACCAAAATGTTCTTCAATTGCTTTTACTAATTCATTTAGTTCTGTTAATTTCATATTTTCTAGGGAATCAATAATATCTTGTTTTGTTATCTTATTATTTTTTTTAACACTATCAGTTATTTTTGTAATTGTTTTTTCCTCGTTAATTTTATTTTCTATTTCTTCTTGTGTTTCTTTTTTTATTGGATTATTTTCTGCCATAATATAATTCTCTCCTTTTAACTTTATGCGTCCACTAATAATTGCTGAAGCAAACATTGAAATAAGACCCTCTTTTGAAGGCAATGTAGCTAATACTTGTAATTCATCATATAATACTACTTCACCATCAAAAATAGCACTTTTCAATACTAAATTTTTATGTTCCTTAGCAAACTTAGCTAATAATCTTGGACCTATAATTTTATCAGTTGCCGAAAACACTAACGCATTAGGACCTAATAATATATCATCTAAATTACTAATCTTTAACTCTTGTAATGCTCTTCTTACTAATGTATTTTTATAAATTTTTAAACTAGCATCTTCACTTCTTAACTGTAACTTTAAATTTGTTAAATTTTGGACAGAAAACCCATGATAATGAATAATAGTTGTTGACTTTGATGATGCAATCTTTGTTTTAATCTCTTGAACAATATTATTTTTAGTTTCTATTGCTGGTCGCATTCATCCACCCCTTCCTAATTTCTTAAACATAACCGTTTAATTTTGAAATCAATATCTATCTTACATAAAAAAACTCGGTATTAGATACCGAGTTTAAAAGAGTTTTTATAATTCAAAATTCTATACTTTTAAATCCTCGGCAACATAATTAAGGCTTCCCCGTTGCTGTCTATAGACTATTAATAGCATAAGATAATAGTAATATGTTTTTAACACAAATGCAATACTTATTTTAAAATTTTATGTAGAAACCATATACATATGACAAGATTTTGGTTTCTACAAACTTGCTTTTAATTAATAAATAAATACGAGCTCATTTATTTATTACAAGAAATATAAGGTTAAATTAATATTTATTATTTTTAGTTATGACTTGTATTTTTTTGTGCCTTGATAGTAATAAACTAAGCTAAATATAACTTAGCTTAATATAACTAAATATTGTAAGGATGGTATGTATATGAGAAATATTGAAAATATTTTTTTAAATACTGAAAAATATTTTTTAAAAAAAACGCAAAATGCAGTACTTATTAAAGCGCCGGTAATTCCACGATTGTATGAATCTACTGGTATTTGGTTTTCAAAACGATTTGTTTATAAAGGAAAATATGAGAATTCTATTTGTATTGGAATAATTAAAGATGGTGAATATCAGTTGGTTTTTGTTAATAGTAAATTCCAAGAATCTAGTTTGATTTTAGGTCATGAGTTGTTAGATTTTTTTGTTGCTGAAAAATAACATGATAAAAAGGTTGTAAGTTTTGATTATTTTAAAAATTCATTTTAAAAATCTTTTACGGTGTTTTAAGAATAGGGGCGTAAAAAAAATAAAAAAAATATCTTAGTTGGTTTTTATGGTGTTTAAACGGCGCGGAAAGCGTATGCTCCGCGCGTTAATTATCGATGTTAATTGTGGAGTTATTTAACTAAGTTATTGCAATTTTTTAAATTTGGTGTAGTAAAAAATAATTTTGGAGTTTTAGAAATGAAAATGTGAGTTAGTGCGGATGAGCCACCTAAAAATTATTGTCGAAAGTTTATATATTCTATTAATAAAAAAACTGGATTAGAACAAAAATTTTTAGCGTCTAAATCTGCAGTTGAATTTGTTAGAACTGATTTAGTTGGTGATAATTGACTTTGTGTTGATATTGCATATTAAAAGATTAGAAAATTAAGGAGAAAAGAAAGATGAGTATATTTGGATTAGTATTTTTTACGATTTTAACATTATTACTAGCATATTATATTGCGGTTAATATTTATCGGTTTTTTAAAGATAAAAAGAAATATGGTAGTGAAGCAAAACAGTTGCCAAAAGATTTTACTTATGCACAACGAATATTTATTGCGAAGTTTAAGCGAAATTTATTAGAACAAGATGAAAAAGAAATTAAAAAGTAGGTTTAGAAAATGTTTAAGAAAATAATTATTGAGTTAATTGAATTAATTTATCCAACTGGCGATTTACCACCCACCTCAAGTTGTATTTTTGTTTTCAATTTTAATAATTGTAATGCTCTTCTCAGCAATTATTTTTCTACTCTTTTGACCTTTTAAGCGGTAATTATTATGTTTTTAGTTGCTTGAAAAGATTTAGATTGAGAAATGACAAAATTGTATTTTTGAGATTTATTTATTCAAATTACAACTATTCCGGCGTGAGTTTCTGGTAAAAAAATTGATTTAACCAAAGAACTACTTTGACTTTTAATAGCAAATATTGCCTTTTGAATGGTATTAGTATTTATCGTCTTATTTATTGTTATTTTATTTTATAAGGTTAAATCATATTTTGTTTAGAAAGGGGGTGATTATATGTTTAGAATTTTTCTTGATGTAACAAACACCACCAGTAGCAATTACTGGTGAACAAACACCACCAGTAGCAATTACTGGTGAACAAGCGGTTACTAACTTATGAAAAGCATTAATTAAAGCGTTCGGTAATATTTGAACTGATATTATTGGTGGTAATATGCCAAATGTTGTTAATTTCTTTGCTACATATTGAGTTTTCTTGCCTAGCGTTATTATTGGTTTATTTTTAATCGCTTTCAAAATGTTTGAAAAATTAATGCCCGGCAGATAGTAATAGAAATAAAGAAAGTGTGATTTAAGTGATGCTATTGTTTAAAAAAATAAATTTAAAATTATATGATTTTGTGACTTTAAATCGCACTTTATTTATTATTACGTGATTTTATGGTGCGATTTTGCATTATTATAATCCTCAAAGTTGACGAATGTTATTCGATATTATTTATTTATTAATTGCTTTATATATTTTATATACTAAAATTTCTCATTTTTTTGCTCGCCGTAGTTTTATTAATTTCTTATTAAATTCACCTTTAAATTTAGTAATTGGTGCTTTGGGCACTGGAAAAACCGCTTTAATGGTTTTAGCTTCTTACTTATTAAGTGGTTGAAAAACGATTTCTACTTTTTCGATTACCAATAAACAAATGCTTTCATTAGGGCATATGTCTTTATTAGATTATAATTATCCGATATTAGAAGAAAAGCATTTGCTGTTATGAGATGAAACTAACTTATTTTTAGAAGGAACTGACTATAAAGAAAATGATAGAGTAACTCAAGGTTTACAAGAATATTTTGCTTCGGCTCGACAATTTACCCACATCGTATTAGCAAGCGGACAACGAGCTGAACATATATGAGTTAAAGTTCGTGATATTGCGAATTCAATAATTGTTGGCATTAGAAAAAAACCAGTTAGTATTTTCCGGCCCTATTTACAAGTTATTTACGGCACTTTTAAATCGGTAAGCGAATACGAACAATGATGATTAACTCTGATTAATGCTAAAAATGATAAAAAAGGTCGCAAAATCAAGTATCGTAGCATTCCGGAATTAGACATTTATTTCTTTAAATTGAAAATTCCGATGTCAATTTTAAACCTTTATGATAATAAATATTTATCATTCTTGCGTGAATTAAGTAATCGTGCTTTGAATGATAATTATCAGCATAAATTTTGAAATGATAATGTAATGGATATTGAAGCATTAGAATATTTAAAAATGGAGAAATTTAGCAAGATACTTACTAAGTTAAAAAATAATCTGAAGAAGAAAAACAAGTAAAGGAGTTTAAAAAATGAAAAACTTAGAAAAAATGACTAGTTTGATTGGCGATATGTTTTATAAAGTTTTTGATTTAATTTGAACTTTAACCCTTCCTGGAACAGATATTCGTATTATTATTTTTCCGCTAATTATGCTTGTTATCAATCTTGTAATTGGTGATATTTTAGGAATTCATATGGAACGACCAAAAGTTGGTTTTCGTGAAAAATACCAAAAATCAGTTGCTAATTGAGGAACTAAGAAACAATCATCTAGTGGTCCAATTAAGAAATTCAGTGGTAATAGTCCTAAAAATAGACCGTGAGTTAACCAACATGGATGGCGAATAAAAAGGTAGGTTTTTAAAATGTTTAAATTGATAATTTTATTTATTCTTGTTGCTGTTTTTTCTATTTTTGCTTTAAATTACTTTTTAGGTTTATGAGCTTATGTTCGTGAGGGTTTAGAATATTTTAATAAAGTTTTATCAAAAAATATTAAAATTTTAGATTTGTTTAAACCAATGATAAGGTTGTTTTCTCAACATCTGATTTTCCAAATTTTAAGAACGATTTGTATTTTATCAACAATATATTTAATTTTAAGAGGACCTACTGAATAAAAAAATATTTTAAAAGGAGTTAAAAAATGAAAAAGTTAAAGAAAATATTAGGTGTTAAATGATTTAAAAGCGTTTTAATTTTTATGCATTTTTTTATCATACTTCATAGTGTTGTTATTATAATTTGAATATTTTTAACGGTCCTTCAAATTAAAGGGGATAAATTTTTTAAAGATTTTATACCATTAAATTTTCAAAGTGTATTTTTTAATGTTTATCTTTGATTATTAATTATTTATTTCTTAATAACTGGTATTAAGTTAATTATTAGGGGTTATTACTTTAATAAAGTTTTTAGAAAGCATCAAATGCAAGTTGCCAATTGTGAATGTTTGCGACATCAACATTATAAATTTTCTGATGCTTTTAAAGCAATAAAAAAGAGTTTTAAGGTGTGGTAAGATGGATAAGATTATTTCTTGATTTATTTGTGTGTAATGTTTATTGGTTTGGTGCTGTTAGGGGCGTTTTTTGATACAAAACAACTACTAAAACCTAATATGGAAAAACAATCCTTTATGAAACGACAAAAACAAGTCACAAATTCTAGTAATGGTAAAATTTATGAATTTTCTTTATCTAAGGCAACTATTAATTAACAAGGTAATAATTCTAAAAGAAATCTTGTTGGGTTTTCAAATTTTAATAAAAGTGAGTTAAAAAATTTACCAAAGAATATGATTAATGGTATTACTTGATATCCATCTTTTCGGTTTACGGAAAAAACTGTTAGTGATTTATTGACTGGTGATTATGATTTAACAAAATTAGGTAAAGTTGATGCAGTTAGTATTAAAGGTAAAATTCATACTTATAATATTGGAACAAGTGAGATGGGTATGGGGGCTGATTGACAATATGATTGATTAGAATTAATGTTTGCCTCTCCTCCTCTGCCTGAAAAACATAACGAGCAACCATTTCATTTACCTACGGAAATAACTAAAAATGATGGCGAGTATGATTATACTCAGTTTCAAGATAAATTAGACTATTTAATGATACAACGGCGAGATTTTGATAAATTTAATTATATTTATTTATATTGAGTCTCCGTTTTTAATTTCTTTGATAATAATTTTAAATATATGAATGAAATATCAATTAAGTTAAATGGTTTTAAACAGAATAGTAAATTTAGTTTAAGTCGTAAAAATTCATATCCTGAACTTGATATGATGGAAAAAGTTATTTTTAGAGAACTTTCCTTTTCTAGTTTTGGTGATGTTATTACTATAAAAACTGAGCATGGTAGCATTGTGGGTTATAATGAATTTTTAGAGAATGGTAAATCGCTTTTAAAATCTGGCTCGCGAACAAGTTTTGGAGGAGATTTTATTAATACCTTTTTTGGACAAGTTAATTATTATGGTAATACCTTCCATTTTTTACGCTATGATGACAAATTAAAATTTGATTTTAAAGATTTTATGCTTCATTATCAAAAAGATTTAACTATTGATTTTATTAATGGTTTATTTAATAAAATTTATAAAGTTTTAAGTGAGTTTTTTGTAAAATTCTTTTATGCGAGTTTTGATATGGATGCTTCTACTTGTGTAGAATTAGATTACAAAGGGACGCAACAAATTCCTAAAAATGTTTTACAAATGGGATTTTTCTATCGCTCCTTAATTACTTTTTATCCCAAACAATATTTAATTAATTTTGGTTCAACAATCGAAAATAGTAAAAATATGATTTTTCGTTCCTATTTTTTTGTTAAAGATAAACCAAATTGCCAATGGTTTTAATACTGGCAAAAATTCTTATCAATTAGATTTTAATGTGTTAAAAGCATATGATAACCAATTATGAAACACTACTAGTAAGTAATAAATTGTATTTTTACAATGCCAAAGTTGATGTGATGTATGGAATTAATATTTTTACGCTAACTTTTTTCGCTATATAAAAAGAAAAATGAAAGTACTGAATATCATTATTCTTTATACGATTTTAACATTTTGAATTCAACAGCTTTTATTGGCGGTGGAATAAATGGTAATACACGATACCGATATGATTTAATTCCTACGCCCAACTGCCCAACTGGTTATTATTGGGGCTTATTTAGTGCCATATCTTGTGACATTCAGCACGCTTCTGTTGTTAGTGTGTTAAATTTGTGATTACTTGGTCTTTCGGGGCGAGGATTAATCTTTTAATTCGCCCCCTTGCGTTGCGGATATGGCCAAAACAACAATTAATTTTACCAAAACTGCCTTTCCGGTGTTTGAAGTTATTCCGGCATTTCAAATGCTGTTTGAGTTTGTATAGTGCCCTTATCAATTTTATTAATGTTAATTAAAAAGTTCTCTTAAAATATTTTTAATATTCTTAGTATAATATAATCTCTTTGAAAGGAGGATTTTTAATTATGTTAAAAAAAAGTTTATCAGTGTTAAGTTTAGTAATTGTGGTGTTTACTTTTGCTTGTAGAAGCAATGATTTTCAGTTTGTTAAAAATAAAATTTATGAATTTTCTTTATCTAAGGCAACTATTAATTGACAAGGTAATAATTCTAAAAGAAATCTTGTTGGGTTTTCAAATTTTAATAAAAGTGAGTTAAAAAATTTACCAGAGAATATGATTAATGGTATTACTTGATATCCATCTTTTCGGTTTACGGAAAAAACTGTTAGTGATTTATTGACTGGTGATTATGATTTAACAAAATTAGGTAAAGTTGATGCAGTTAGTATTAAAGGTAAAATTCATACTTATAATATTGGAACAAGTGAGATGGGCATGGGAGCTGATTGACAATATGATTGATTAGAATTAATGTTTGCTTCTCCTGCTTTTACCCAAAAAGGATAAAGAACAACCGCAACCATTGCCTAATCAAAATTATTATCAGAACCGAGTTATAACATCCTTTTCTGTCAAAATGCCTAATAAAAATTAGTAATTTAATAAATATTTTTGAAAATCGTGTTTTTTGTAATACGATTTTCTTAATTTAAGGAGTTTAAAAATGAAATATATTATTTCCCAAGTTGATTTAGCAGATTTAAAAGCAAAAGTACAAAGCTGATTAAGTGATAATTGCCGTAATCCTTATTACTATAAAACTAAAAAACGCATTACTGCCTATTTAAATTTATGTACTTATTTCTATATTAAAAAAATTACTTTAACAAAACTTATTAAAAAATATTTTAAGAACAAAACGAAAACCTTTTATCGTTGGACAGAAAAAATTATGACCGCTTATTATTCTGACAATTTAGATTTATTATTGTTTAAAACTACAAAACCACAAAATATTAATTATCAATATAGTTTAAATTCTCGTGAAAAAGTATGTGATTTATATTTTGATTACAAAAATCTTCAAGCCGGTAAAATTTGGTCTTTATTTAACAATTTAAAAATCGGTTTTCACGATATTAAAAATTCAGAAGTTCCTAAAAATATCAAAACTTTTTATCGCTGAATTAAATCTGATTCTCGTTGAAAAGAATTAAAACAACAAATTAAACAAACAAAACGCGATTTTAAGCGTTATAAAGTTTCCGAGATTGGTCTTTTACAAATGGATGCCAAAATTATTACCACATCAAATTTTCCGGTTGATAAAAAATATTACATTTATGGATTTCATTGACGAAATAACACGGATAGTATTTGGCTATGTTTATGATAGTTTAGGAACCAATAACGCCATTAATGCTGTGCATAGAGCAATGAAAGATTTCGGCGAACTTGGCATAATCATTAAACGCCTTCGTACTGATAATGCTCCGGAATTTACTACTACTAATTGAAGTAATAAAAAAACATACAAAGCAAAAGAAAGGCCTTTTACAACCTTTCTTTCAAAAAATGAAATCATTCACGAGACGACACCAATTCGTTCGCCTCAATCTAACGGGAAGATTGAACGATTCCATCAACATTATACAAAATTATTTTATGCTAATGATAAAAAATTAAATCAAAATGAACTTCAACATTTCTTAAATCAATATTATTATTATTATAACTTTAAACGCTGTCATTCGGCATTACAAAATAAATCACCATTTCAAACACTACAAAAATTTTTACTACTATTTTCTTAAAAAAATGCACTGCCGTTCGGTGATAATGATAATTCAATTTCTTAAAAATAATTCCGAGGCCGCCTTTTTTAATTACTTCCAAATCCAAGTGGTATTTCAGGCTGTAATAGATGAAACGCTATTCACGCACCATTTCCATAATCATAAGAATTTTTAATCCTCATAAATTTAATGTTATTCATCCAGCAAGGCCGCGCTTAGTCTTCTTAGGTATTGCTTTGAAGAAGTAAAACAATCAGCTAATTATATTATTTAAGTACTAAAAAATAAAAACACAATCATTGCTGACTGCCTTAATACTTATTCAAATATTTACCTACCTAACAAAACTTGGACGCATAAAATTTTGTTAAGCAGGCAAAGATGTTTAGTTAATTTGCAATTTACAACTTTTAATTAACTAGTTGTTGCAATTGGTAAATTAACTGGCATTAAATCAATTAATATATGATTTATTTTTTCGTATCCAATAATTTTAATTTTTGCAAATTTTTGAGTTGTTAAATCATAAGGTTCTTTGCAGATATTATCATTTACAAGAATTCAAACTGCGATATCAAAATCATTTTCAGTTAAATTATTATCAATTTTTGTAAGTTCTTTAAAAACTTGTGGTTTTAATGCATTTTTCACTTCAGTTAAACCAACTTTTAAAGGGTTTTTAGCAATAATCTTTGTTGGTGATTCAATTGATACAATGCTACTAATATCTATTTTTGGTTGTTCTATTGGTTTTGGTTGTTCTATTGGTTTTGGTTGTTTTATTGGTTTTGCCAATTTATTACTACAAGAAATAATTAAACTTGTTCCTATTGCTATAAAATTAATCATTCCTAAAATTGATAATAATTTTTTCATATCTTAAATAATTTCTTTGTAAAAATTAACAATTTCTGAACCAATAATTAATATTTTTTTCACCTTAATATTCCTTCCTTACTAATTAATTTAATATTTTAAAAGCAATTTAATTTTAACATAATATAAAGTGAAAAATTCTTTTTTTCTGGACATTATTACATAATAAAATTTAATCATTATTAATTTATCATTTTAAGATTTTTAATTTTTTAATTAAGTATTTGATTTAAATATCGCGGTAGCGACAACAATAATGTTTTATATTCTTAACCAATCACTTTTATTTAAACAAGCTCCTCTTTAAGATATAAATAAAAAATACAACTAAAAAAGTTGCATTAATTTTGATTTTTTTACATTTAAGGAATTTAAATTATAAACTATCTTTAAAATTAAATTAAAAAACTTTATTCTTTTTTAATATTTTTCTTGATTGTGCAAAACATCTGTGGTATATCACATATTTAAAATTTTATGTAGAAATCACAGATGTTTTACACATTTGGTTTTTATAAACTTTTAGGGGGTATATTCTTTTGGCAGTAATATTTTGTATCGAATGCGATAGCAAAAGTTATGTTGTTGGTAATAAAAATGCAGTTGGAATCTGTAATTCTTGTGACGAAAATAGCTTTTAAATTTTGAAAGAAGTTATAAATTTAAAACATTTAAACGAAAAGCAAAGATTAGCTGTTTTAAGTAGTGAAGGTGCTAATAGAATTATAGCTGGTGCAGGAAGCGGAAAAACAAGAGTTATTATTTATAAAATTGCTTATTTAATTCATAATTTGGCCATTAATAGTAAGTAGTCAAATTTTAGCGGTAACTTTTACTAATAAGGCAACTAATGAAATGAAAATTCGATTAAATGAATTAGTTGGTAATGACGAATCTAAATATATATGAATCCATACATATCACGCTTTTTGTGTTAGGGTTTTAAGAAGAGATATTATGGTTTTAGGATATACAAAAGATTTTATTATCATTGATACTGTTGATAAAATCAATATTTTAAAAAATATTACTAAAAATAAGCAATATAACTTTGATAATAATAAAATTAAGAAAGTTAGTAGTATGATTTCTTTTTGAAAGAATAATCAATTATCTTATTGTGATGTTATTAACAACGCCTTTTATTATGAATATAAGCAACAATGATTATAAATCTATAAGATTTATTTACAATATTTGTCTAAAAATAATATGGTTGATTTTGATGATTTATTAATATTAATTTTGAAATTATTTTCTCAGCATTCAGGAGTACTATAAAAGTAACAAAAACGATTTTCTTGTGTTTTGGTTGATGAATTTTAAGATAATAATGAATTACAGTTTCAATTAATTAATTATTTAGTAAAAATCCATCAAATATTACTGTTGTTGGCGACCCTGCTGACCAAACAATTTATTCTTTTCGGGGGGCAAAAGCAAGATTAATTTTAGATTTTAATAACTATTTTCCTAATGCAAAAACTTTTATTCTTAATCAAAATTATCGTTCAATACAAAATATTTTAGATGTTGCAAATATTATTATTATTCACAATTATTAACGAATTGTTAAAGATTTATTTACAATGAATAACCGCGGTAACAGGATAAAACTATATTGTGGTAATATTAGCATTCACGAGGCTAATTGGGTAATTAAAGAAATTAAAAAGTTGGTTGAAAAAAATATTTTATTAAAAAATATTTTAATTCTTTACCGTGCTAATCATCTTTTTCGCCATTTAGAAGGGGCATTAATTAATAATCATATTAATTATCGTATTTATGGTGCTTTTAAGTTTTTTGAAATAAAAGAAATTAAGAATGTTTTGGCTTACTTAAAAACTTTAGTTTATGGTGATAAATTATCAATAATACGAATTTTGAATTTAATTAAAGGCGCGGGAATAACAACAATTAATAATTTAATTGAACAATCAAAAAATAGCGAACAATCGCTTTTAAAATATTTAATGGTAAATATTGCTAGTTTAAAACCATCAATAGTTAAATTAGTTACATATTTAAAAGTTTGAAAAGAAAAACTAAAGTCATATGAAAAAATAACTTTTTTAGTTCAAGATTTTTTAAATAATGGTACTTACTTACAACAATTAGTAGATGGTTTTGAAGAAGAACGCTTAGAAAATGTTAAAGAATTATTTAATCATATGGAAAATTATGATTTGCAAAATTCTGATTCATTACAAGGAATATAATTATTACAACATTATTTACAAGAAGTTAGTTTATATTTTGACCAAGATGAAAATTCTGTTGATCAAGATAAAGTTAGTTTGATGACAATTCATAATGATAAAGGATTATTGTTCATCAAATTCGTAATAGTTTAAAATTTGTTCCTTACAAAGATCGCAAACTTGTAGCTAATGATTTAAAATCAATTTATACAGCAATTAATGAAGAAATAGCGTTAGTTGCTTTAGTTCATTTTTCTGAAAAGTGAGATAAAAAATATCCCCAAATTGCTAAATCATGAAAAAATAACTGAGATAATTTAATAATTTTTCTTGAATATCCTCAAGAATTTAGAAGAATTATTTATACAATTAATACAATAAAGTCTGTTAATAGTCAACCAAGAAAAGTAATTAAAAATAAAAAGATTTTTCCTAATAACGCATCAGTTTTTAAAATATTTTATTTAGCATTTCAAAATATGGTTAAGAAATGAACAATGCCAATTCAAAATTGGGGTAGTGCAATTTCACATTTAATGATAAAATTTGAGGACAGAGCAGAGTGAATTTAAGTTAATTACTTAGAGACACAGTTAATTGTACAATCCCGTTACAACCACTAAATTATCTTGTTTTTGTTTTCGCAACAACATAATTTCCACCACCTAACTTATAATTGGGGCGATAGTGTCTTTAAATGCCAAGACAATCGTACTAGCAAGGATAACAATAACAATCAATAAGCAAATTAAAACTCACATCACTTTTTAATTGTTTCTTTACGTACACACGGGCACGGCGGTTATTACTATCAGCGTTAAACTTACCGCCAATGGCATAAACACCAATCATAATCATTGCCGAAACAACCGCCCCCCCGCAACTAACACCGGCATTGCAATTCCTAAAATCTTGTTAAGTAAATCATTTATGCCGGTTGTCGCTAACAAATTAACCATTATTCATCACCAACTTTATCGTTGGTCATTTTGTTTGTTTTGTTTTTCTTCGCGTTCTTGTTGTTTTCGTGCTTGCTCTTCGGCTTCTTCGCGGTTGTGGTTGTCGCGCTTTCACTGCTCAACTACTTTTTGCTGACGGCGAGCATAAATTTTCGGCAAAATATATTTATTAAAAATAAATTTGCGGAATAACAAGGGCGCAAGGCCAACCCCCGCCAAGACACCAACAACAACGCCGATAATTCACAGTTTACTATCCCCGACTTTTTTATTGTCGGGTGTCGGGTCAAAAGTTGGTGTTGGCAGGGTTGGTTGTTCTTTTTGCTGTACTGGAATTGTTTTAGCCGTAAAACTCAACAGTTTTGTACTACTATTAACCGCTTGAACTTTGACATCTTTGCTAGTAGTTCAATCACCCGCAACAAGATTATCAGCAAGAACTTTATAATCGATGTTTTCTATGACATCGGGAACATATTTTTCAACTTGTGATTTTACATCATCTAGTAGTTTTGTTTTATAGGTATTAATTTCATCTTGCGTAACATTTTTAATGTCATCAACAACAAAGTTATCTAATTGCAGTTTTAAATGTGCTAAACTTTGTTTTCAAGTTTTCGATAACGCAAACAAATTATTCAGTTGACTAGCACTAGAACCACGGATATTTTTATATCCATTATCTTCTGCCCACTGTTCAAAATGTTTACCATTATCAGTGTTTCAATATTCTTTTTTTGCTTTTTCACCGTTAATTTGTAAATAAATGGTGCTAGTTTGATTTAATTCATTTTTTAACTCAATTAAATATTTACCCTTAACCGTGTTAAGTTGAATTCCGTCAAGTTTAATGCCGGTGACCGGGTCAATAGTACGCTGTTGTGGTGTTTTATTTCATTGCTCATCACAACCATAAACCACACCCGTTATCACACTGCTTGGGTTTGATTTAATCATTTTGATAATACTTTCACTATTAGCATAGTGAAATTTGTTAACTGGGTTAGTGATACTATTTTTATCAAGTTGTGCCAAATAATCGTTATCAACCACGACCCCGCTTCCGCTTGTTGCGGTTGGTTGTAAGTTAATTTTTAAATCAACTACTGTCGAAGGTACAACATTATATTTAACTACCACTGAACCTTGATAACTTTTACTGTCTTTTTTTGCTGTTAAAGTTACCGAATGATTATCTTTTTTTGTAAATTCAATTTGTGAAAAATCATCAATAATATCATTATTTATCTTGTTTACTGCTAAGAAAATATTGTCATTTTTATTATCGCTGATATTTCCTAAATCTGGTTTTTTGATTAACTCGCTTAACTGTTTTTTAACTGGTGCCCGCGTCGGTTCTATTTTTGCCAACATCGAAACAATAATTTCGCTTGTATACTGTTTTCCGTTCAAAGCAAAAGTTACTTGTAAATTATGTTCTCTTTCGCTAGTTTCTGGTTTAACATTGATTTTTCATTGTTTATTTGTTTGATTTTGTTGGATATTGTCAAAGACAACTTTATCAATGTTCGGGTTAGCAATGACAATGTTTAACTCCCCTTTCACCGTAATTAAGTCAGGGCGAGTTCAAGTCATTGTCTTGTTGTTATCAACCAAATTAAACTTACTTTGTTGTTTTACTCAATCCAAATTGTCGATACTATCTCTATCTCTTTCAATTTCAATTTCTAAATTATTTGTAGAGATTAATTGGTAATTTACTTTATAATTACCATATTTGAAATATTTTAAATTTGTGCCCTGTGCTTTGATCATTGTTTTTTTATTAATTACTCACGTTTCATGGGTGCTATTTTCTTGTATTTTTTTTCCATATGTTGTTATTAAGTTTCTAATTTTTTCTTGTTTATCTTGATTATTTCGCAATTCTTGTGTAAGTGAGAAACTAAGGTTTTCTAAATTTATTAATTCTGATAATTTCCCATTTAAATTAATGTTATCCTCTTTTAATATGTTAACTCGTGTAATATTATTTTTTTGTTTTGAAATTATAAACTTCACTTTTTGTAAGTTTTTGATTTCAAAATCATAAACTTGATTGTTTTGTCTTTTATTTCTAATTAGTTGTGTTGTTGTTTTGTCAATATCTAGTTTTGCTCGTCCTAACGGTGCCTTGGCAAGCAGGGGATTAGGCATACTCGTTGCTATAGTTGGTATAGTTAATAAACTAAGTAATTTTTTCATTTTATTTGTTTCCTTTCTAATAAAAATGGAAATAACGTCAAAGCACTATTTCCACAAGCCAATTTATAACATATTTTACAAGAGTGTCAAAAAAATACCCTTATAAAATAAGCTAAACTTGTCTGTGGAAACGCTAGCTTGCGCTAGTGTTTCCATGATACTAAGTTGTCTGAACAATAACTTAGTATCACTTTATAAAATTTTAATGAGTAAGAATAACAAACTACTTTACTTACTGCCGTCATTTTATCACATCTATCTATATACTATATATAGATGTGATTTTTTATAATTTGTTATTTACCACATTTTTGTCGCCCGTATTGATAGTCATTCACTTTGCTCATGATGGAACAAATTATTCGGCCGGTGATTTCTTATTTCAATAAATATTTATCTATTAAAATAAGACTAACTAAAGAAAAGACAAATTTATCTTTTTTAATTATCTTGATAATAACATAAAATCACAAAATTACAAAACAAAAATAGTAATTCGCAAAATTATTTAATAAATATTTATTTAATTATTCTGATTTTCTCTGAATAGGTTACAATAAGTTGGACCATATTTATGTAGACTTTCAAAATAAGATAAAATTATATAAGAAAGTAGGAATATAAAAATGGGCAAAAATTCATATACAGATGAATTTAAAAAACAAATTGTCGTGCTGTATCAAAGTGGGAAAATCATTATTGAAATTATTAATGAATATGGTATTTCAAAATCTGCTATTTATAATTGAATAAAATCATTCGATAATTCTGGTTCTTTTAAAGCAAAAGATATCAAAGTAATGAAGAAAATGAATTAATTTACTTACGAAAAGAATTAAAACAATTACGAATGGAAAACGATATTTTAAAGCAAGCGGCACTGATAATGGCCAAAAAATAACAATAATTAATAACAACAAAAACAAATATTCAGTGAGGAAAATATGTAAGATTTTGGGTTTATCAAAATCAACGTATTATTATTATTATCAACCTAATAAATGCACTAACAAGCAAGTTAATAATTATGAACAAGAAATTGTCAATACATTTAATAAAAGTCGCAAAATTTATGGGGTCCGTAAAATTAAAGCTGTTTTAATAAGAAAAGATATCATCTTATCGCGGCGAAAAATCAGATGCATTATGATCAAAAATAATTTGGTTTCTAGATACTCTAGATACACCAAATTAAAATATCGTAATCACAAAACAACAACTAATAATTCCCGAATTAGTAATGTTTTAAATCGTGAATTTAATGACAAAAAACTTAATGAAGTTGTTGTTAGTGATTTAACATATGTGCAAGTTGGAGGAAAATGACATTATATTTGTTTATTAATTGACTTGTTTAATCGCGAAGTAATCGTCTATAATGCTGGGCCAAACAAAACCGCCGAACTAGTTCAACAAGCTTTTCATAAGATAACACGGCTATTAAAGCAAATAATTTTATTTCATACCGATCGTGGTAATGAGTTCAAAAATAAAATCATTGATGAAATTTTAATAACCTTTAATATTAAAAGATCATTAAACAATAAAGGTTGTCCTTATGCTTATGATAATGCTGTGGTCGAAACAACAACTTACAAAACCTTTAAAACAGAATTTATTAAGGGTAAAAAATTTGAAAATTTAACACAATTAAAATAAGAACTATTTGATTTTGTTAATTGATACAACAATATTCGAATTCACGGCAGCTTAAATTATTTAACACCCGTTGAATTTAGAAAATGGCAGTCTACATAAAAAGTGTCCTAAAAAGGGTTGCCATTCCACCCCGGCAAACTTTAGACTAACACTACCAAGTATTTTTTAACCCATCTTGTTGCCGACAACATTATCGCTTACTTAATCAATTTTGTTCCAATAATTTTATAATACTTATTAGGTAAATATTCCAAGAAAAACTCATTTAGCATTGTTCAGCGAACCGACAATTTATTACTTGACATATTATTAATCGGTTGTAACAATCACTGACTAAATAACTCCGCAAACTGTTCTCTTAAACTACTAAACTTACCATATTTACTATCAACAAATAATTTTGATACTAAAGCACTAATTTTTGTTTCTGAATTAAGAAAATATGTTTTGTCATTTATATCAATAAATTTAATCTTACTTGGAAGATAACCAAATTTACTAGCAATAAAACGAACAAATTCTTGCGGTGCATTAATTTTTGTTTTTTTTAATTTTCATCCCGTTTTATATTCCGCTTGATTTTTATTAGTAGATTTTTGTAACCCATTTTTAAATCAATTATTTAAAAGAATTTCATTACTATCATTAGTTTTATCTGGTAAAAAATTAGTATTCAACTGCTCAGGAAAAAAACTTAACAAGTTTTCTAAAGCATGACCATACTCATGAATAACACCAGTAGCAACATTACTAGTTGAAAATTGTCCACTAAAATATTGAAATTTAATATTATCTTCATCAACAATATTTGGTCGCAAAGCAATAAATTGATAACCATATTTTAAATTTAAAATAGTAGTCCCTAAGATATGTTCTGAATTATTCTTTAAATCAAAATTATCAGTAAACAAAAGGGCAACTAATAACTTAGCAACATTTTTTTTACCATAATATTTACTTAAATAATTATACATCGCTAACAAATACTTTGAATTATTATTAATTTTTTGTTTCAATTGTTTCAAATCAAGCATTGGTTTTTGTCCATCTCTTAAGTCGGTATTTTCAAGATTTCTTACTAAATCATCATAACTTGAATAATAATCTCTTAACAACAATGAACTTTGTTCATACTTATTATATTGCTCTGCACTTTTATTAGAAACTTTTAAAATCTCATTATAACAAGATTGTAACGTTTGTTTTTCAACAATATCGTTTTTCTTTCTATTAATAGTTGATAAATATTTCATATATTTTAAATCTTCATCAACAAATGGTGATTCAAAATCTAAATTCCAACGATGTCAAATATCTTCTATGTTTCACCTTACAATTTTAGGATTAAAATTCTTACCCTCAAAAGCACAATTATAATTAATTAACGAATCATTATCATTAAATAATTGATAATCATAAAAATTAAAAGGCCTACACCCTTCTAATAAAAACAATATAATGATGATAATATTAACAACTAATGGTATTTTTTTAATCATTATTGTCCTCCATAATTTTAATTATTTCAAAAAAATTATTTTACTTAACTCATTTTATCATTTTTTATCATAAAGTCTACAAAATTTAATGTTTTATCAACTCAAGAAATATTAAAATTAATATCATGACTAGTCAATAATACTGTCCCAGAATAATTAGTAATTGCTTCTAATAATAAATTTTTAGTTAAATCATCCAAATGATTAGTTGGTTCATCTAAAATTAATAAACCACAAGGAACTAAAGACGAAACTACTAACTGAACTTTAGTTTGTTCCCCCTGATAATTTATTAAGTGATTGTATCGCTAATTCGGTTTAATTCCAAAACTAGCTAATATTTTTCTAATTTCACCATTATCTATTTCCGGATTTAATGATTTTAAATATTTAATTGATTATAATAGGTAAGACCTTAACCTTATAAAGCACTTGAGCGAGAAATTCCGCCATTTTTGCAAGATTTGCCATTTTTTATTATTCCTTTTCTTTCATTTTTCTTAAAAATTTGCTAAATTTATCCATTTTTAAGTATTCCAAGTCTTCTAAATCAATTGCGGTGTCAGTATAGTATTTGTCTTCATAGCCGGGATTTACTTTTGCATTTAAGTAATCTCTTAAAAATGCTAGGTAAAAAGAATTGTAAGTGTTAAGTATTGGTAGAGGAATTTTTAGTTTAAAAAAATAAATATCAAGTTCAGTAATATCACGATATTTAATGCGACGACCCTTTTTACTATTTTTAGCATCAATTAAGGTGTTTTGTCAGCGTTCATATTCTTCAATGTTCGTAACAGTACCATAGACAACTTTTAAGTAGGGGCGAAAAATATTAGCGGGTTTTTTACGAATTCCCACAATCACATTATTGGCAATATCACGAACTTTAACTCAAATATGTTTATCTCTTTTGACCACTGGCGAGAACAATATGACCAAAATGCCGCGCCAGAGCAAAATACTCTTGGATACCGCTTTCTTCGTTTTTGGTATTATTTTTTTCTTAATCAGTTCCTTCTAAAAATAAATTGGTTTCATCTCACAAAAGTAAGGTTTTGTCTGGCAATACCGGATAATCAAAGTCTAATAATCCCATATGTCCTAAACTTAATTTTTGGGTTTCTAGTAATGGGAAGGTTGATGCGATATGATATTTCTTCTTTTTTAGTAATTTTGAGGCGTATGCTAGAAAAGCAGTTTTTCCAGTTCCTAATGAACCAATAACAATATTTAATGGTGAATTTTTTAAAAAATTAATCACTTTGTTAATTTGTGTTAAATTACTGATTTTAAAAAGGAAAATTAAAATACAACCTGCTAAAAATAAATAACTTACAATGTTTTTAAAATAACCGTTGTAAATGTATCAAATTGCTCCGCAATGTCATAAAATTAAAAATGAGGTGCGATTTAATTCAATAAAATGATTATTTTTTTCTATTATTCATTTGCAAAATTTCATCTTGCACCTCACTTTATTTTTTTGTTAGCGAACTGCTCCAAGTAATTTTTCAAACATTTTAAAGCAAATAAAGAATATTGCCAAAATAAATGGAAAAATGAATATTCAGTAGTCAGCAAAGAAGTTACCGACTTGTGGCATATTAACAGCAATAATTTCTCACATTTTAGTAAACGTTGTTATATTGCATTTCATAATTTAGTCATCGCGTCACTAGCTGTTGTTTTTGTTACTACTGGGCGCTTCTGTTAAAAAAGTTCCGATCATATAATCACCCTCTTTCTTTTTTAAAACATTCATCATTTATATTCAAAGTTTTTTTAAATTTGTTAAAATACGATTAACCTTAACACGATTGTATTTTTTCCCTATCTAAATACTGATATAGTTTTTCAAAGGAACATTAGAATAAATCACACCATAATCGCTGTTAAGAATCAAAAAGCAATGTTTGCTATTAAAAATCAAAGTGGTGCTTTGCTTTGATTAAATCAATTTTTTTACCACCACTAATATGAGCCGGAATAGTTGTAATTTGAATAAATAAATCTCAGAAAGTTTGTTTAATTTGTTCTCAATTAAATTCTTTTAAATTTACTGTCATTTTTTATCTCCCGAAAATCATTTTTATTGGTAAATACATAATTGAAATTAAGGCGAAAAGAAAAGTAATGATAATAATTAAACCGGCAATAAACGCAACTTGTGTAGGCATTTTTTCTATCGGAACAAACAGTTTTAAGAATTCCATAATAATTTCTCAAAACATTATTTTTTATTTTCATTATTTTCTTTTGAATTAGGAGTTTTAACTCATTTTTTAAAGCGGGCAATAAATACCTTTTCGTCTTTTGTGAAATTACCAGTATTATTTTTAATGGCATTTTTATATTTAATTCGCATTTTTATTTTGGCATAAATTTTATAAGCAAAATATGCCAATAGCATTATGCAAATGATAATAAATATTATTCCAATCGCAATATTCATTTTTAAACTCCTTTAAAATAGTTATAATTTATATCTTTTTCGTTGTTTTCTTTTTCGGCAATGAAAAAACCTAATAATTCTTGTCCCTTAATTAATTTGGTTTCATTTTCTTTTTGATTAATTGAAATTACTTGATATTTATTATCTTTTATTATTCCGATGCAAATAGAATTTTAATATTTTCCTTTATAAACAAATCGTTTTGGAAACCAAACACCGATTTGTTCATTAAATCACGGAATTTTTGGCGCTTTAATAAGCATTGCGTTTTGTGTTTCTTTTAAAAGATATTTTTTAGTATTTAAGAAAATGTTTTCAATGTTTTTCATATTAAATTACCTTTCTTATTATAGATAAACTAAGTTATATTAACTTAGTTAACTAACTTAGTTTTTTAAACACTTATATATCGCAGATTTAAGTGTTTAAAAAGCTTTGTTATTAAATTTTGTTTTTTAATTAGATAAAGATTTTAATAATTTTAAACTTAGTATCTCCCTATATAGAAATTTCTACACTTTAATGTCCGCATCCCGCCCTTGGAACTAATTTAATAGCGTGTATATTTTTAGGAAATTCACCCATTCATTTTTTTATTGCAAAACGAAACAAATTGCTATAGCTAATAGGATGTTATCTATTAATTGGTAAACTTCTTTTGGTTATGGCGACCACCCACAATTTATCATGTTTTAATATATACTAACATTATTAATTCACTTGTATTTAATTTTCAAAGAACAAATTTTAACATCTTATAAAATAAAAAGACAATCATTGTTGACTGTCTTAATACTTATTAAAATGTTTACTCACCTAACAAAACTTTATGTGTCCATGGATTCTTAATTTATGATATTATTACTTTATTGATAGAATTATATTATGAGGTGTAATTAATGCAACAAAAGAGATTTACAATTATTACTAACAAGTCCGATGAATCAATTGATGCTGCCAAAGACTTATCTAGTAAATTATTAGTATTAAAGATGATATTTGATGAACAAAATCCAGAAATAGTATTTACTATTGGTGGTGATGGAACTTTTTTATCGGCGATTAATCGTTTTAATGAAAATATTGATAATATTCATTTTATAACTATTAATACCGGAAATATTGGTTTTAATGCTCTTTATCAAGTTAATGAAATTGATAAGTTAATTACTAATTTAAAAAATAATATTTTGAAAACAAAATCTCTTGATGCTTTAAAAATAACTATTAATAATAAAAATTTTTATAGTCTTAATGAGATTAAATTAATTAGTATTGCAAAAACAATATTTTTTACAGTTTATATTAATAATCAATTATTACAAAATTGTCAAAGTTCAGGATTTGTTTTGGCCACTAAAACCGGTTCAACAGGCTATATTAAAAGTATTAATGGAGCAGTTATTTTAAGTGAAAAAAATTTAATGGAATTCTTAGAAATTGCTCCTGTTTTTCATAGTAAACATAATTCTTTAAAGGCATCATTAATTTTAGACAATACCCACATGATTACTATTAAAGGAAATATGAAAGATGTTTTTTTAGTAATTGATAGTCAAAAACATGATTTTAATAGTGATAATTTAATTATTAATTTAATTGCTAATAAAATTAAAATTTTAGTAACTGATGTTAATGATTTAATAATGATTAAACAAATTCAAAAAACATTTATCCATAATTAAATAAAAGGAAGAGAAGCGATGGAATTATGACAAATGATGCTGTTAGATTTAGGGTTAATATTATTAGTTTTTATAATTGCTTGCTTAATAAATATGATATTTTTAAAAAATAAAAATTTAACAAAAAAACAATTACAAAAATTAATTCCTTTTAAAGCAGATGTTTTTATTGATTATTTAGGGACAATTAATAATATTATTGAATCACAAGCAACAAAGACAAAGATTAAAATTATTATTAAAGATATTAAACAAGTTAATATTGAAAAGATTTGTAAGTTAAAACAACAAGGAATAATTAAACAAAGTAATGCTATTAGTATTATTTTTGGTAAGTATGTTAAAGCATTATCCGGGATTATTAATGGTCGTTTAAATATAACATACGCATAAAGTTTTGTTTGAAATGACAAAATGAATTTGAAAATATAACGAAATATTGTATATTATGACACAAAACATAAATGACTTTATGGGAAATACAAATATTAAAATACAAGTCCAAGGAATAATTAACAACTATTTATATCAATTTTTTTATCATTTAGCACCAAATGATTTACAAGATTATGATAATTTAATTTCAGCTGGTGGTAGGTTAAATGAATATCAAAAATCAACAATTGCTAGTTCACCAACCGGAACATGTTTGTTTTCCGTTGATACTAAATAAGCGAATGTTATTAAATGTTGAAGCAAGTGATATTGAACAAGAAGCCTTTAGTTAAGAACCAAATTTATTAATAAAATAAAACAATGATTTAAAAAACTTAATAAATTTGAAAAAATAGTTTTGCTGTCTTTTTCAATTATTTTAGCTTTCATCTTTTTTATTACTTTAATTAACATAATTGTTGACCTTGCTTATGTCAGAATAAAACTAAAAGAAGTTACTTGAAACAATTTTGCAAAAGCTTTTGCAAAAGATATTTCCTTAAAAATTTCAACAATTATTGCCACAATAATTATATTTATTTTTACTGGTTTTATTGATTATCAAAAATGAAAACATTTTAATATGTTTGCTTATAAACAAAAGAAAAAAGCACACAAAATAGAACAATAATTTAAACAAATTCCACGAAATAACCTAGTTAAATTAAACAATGATATTGGTTTAATAAAATTTAATTTAAACCAACACACACACTTCTTATGGTAACAACCGGGGGTGGTTAAAACAACAACACTATTACAAATAGTAAAAGAGTTAAGTGTTAAATTCTGTGAAATTACAATTATTATTATTGAAGGGAAAGGTGATATTGATTTGATTAACAAAGTTTCAAAACTTGGCCCCAACACTTTTATTTGAAAAATAAATGGGATAACTGAATATAATCTATTTGTCAATAAAGATAAAGTTATTTTAGCAAATAAGATGATGTCATTGTTTGAGTTTTCTGAACAATATTATCAAAATTTAGCTCATAATTATTTGTTATTATTACTTGATATATTATTAACAAACAATATTGTTGTTACTTTCAATAATTTAATTAATTATTTTCCTATCAAAAAATTAGAAAAATTAATAAATTTTAATAGTGATAAAATTTCATTATTATCTAATTTTTAAGAAAAAGAAATCAATGGTCTTTATAATCAATTAAATGTTTATGGAGAGGTTACAATAAGTTGGACCATATTTATTTGGACTTTCAAATAAAATAAAATTATTAAGAAAGTAGGAATATAAAAAAATGGGCAAAAATTCATATACAGATGAATTTAAAAAACAAATTGTCATGCTTTATCAAAGCGGGAAAATCATTATTGAAATTATTAATGAATAGGGTATTTCAAAATCTGCTATTTATAATTGAATAAAATCATTCGATAATTCTGGTTCTTTTAAAGCAAAAGATATCAAAGTAATGAAGAAAATGAATTAATTTACTTACGAAAAGAATTAAAACAATTACTAATGGAAAACGATATTTTAAAGCAAGCGGCACTGATAATGGCCAAAAAATAACAATAATTAATAACAACAAAAACAAATATTCAGTGAGGAAAATATGTAAGATTTCGGGTTTATCAAAATCAACATATTATTATTATTATCAAACTAATAAATGCACTAACAAGCAAGTTAATAATTATGAACAAGAAGTTATCAGTGCATTTAATAAAAGTCGCAAAATTTATGGGGCTCATAAAATTAAAGCTGTTTTAATAAAAAAAGATATCATCTTATCGCGGCGAAAAATCAGATGCATTATGATCAAAAATAATTTGGTTTCTAAATACGCCAAATTAAAATATCGTAATCATAAAACAACAGCTAATAATGCCCAAATTAGTAATGTTTTAAATCGTGAATTTAATGACAAAAAATCCAATGAAGTTGTTGTTAGTGATTTAACATATGTGCAAGTTGGAGGAAAATGACATTATATTTGCTTATTAATCGACTTATTTAATCGCGAAGTAATTGGCTATAATGCTGGGCCAAACAAAACCGCTGAACTAGTTCAACAAGCTTTTCATAAGATAACACGACCATTAAATAAAATAATTTTATTTCATGCCGATCACGGTAATGAGTTCAAAAATAAAATCATTGATGAAATTTTAATAACCTTTAATATTAAAAGATCATTAAACAATAAAGATTGTCCTTATGATAATGCTGTGACTGAAATAACTTACAAAACCTTTAAAACAGAATTTATTAAGGGTAAAAAATTTGAAAATTTAACACAATTAAAATGCGAACTATTTGATTTTGTTAATTGATACAACAATATTCGAATTCACGGTAGCTTAAATTATTTAATACCCATTAAATTTAGAAAATGGCAGTCTACATAAAAAATGTCCTAAAAAGGGGGTTGCCATTCCAAAGTCTAATATAAAAAGATAAATTTTTAATAAACTTTATCTTTTCTTAAAATTCTAAACTATTAGGTACGCGTGGAAAGGGTAAAGCATCACGAATATTTGTCACTCCCGTCAAATACATAATTAATCTTTCTAATCCTAAACCAAAACCACCACTTGGAACATACCCATACTGTCTTAAATTTAAATATCATTGAAAATCTTTAATATCTAAATTAGTCGCTTGCATTTTTGATAATAACTTTTCATAATTATCTTCCCTTTGGCCACCACCAATTAATTCACCAATTCCAGGAACTAATAAATCCACCGCTTGAACAGTTTTATTATCCTCATTAGTTTTCATATAAAATGCTTTAATAGATTGTGGATAATTAGTAATAAATATTGGTTTATTAGTTAATTGTTCACATAAATATCTTTCATGTTCAGTTTGTAAATCCATTCCCCAATTAATATCTTGATTTTCAAAACAGTCTTTAACTTTAACTAATTCCATAATCGCATCATCATAAGTCATAACTATAAACTTAACAGTTATTATTGTATTTAGTTTATCTAATAAATTATTATCAACATTATCATTTAAAAACTTTAATTCTTTTTTATTATTTTCTAAAATATAATTAATAATATATTTAATTAAATCTTCTCCTAATTTCATATTTTCTTCTAACGAACTATATGCCACTTCTGGTTCTACCATTCAAAATTCCGCTACATGACGAGAAGTATGAGACTTCTCTGCTCGAAAGGCTGGCCCAAAAGTATAAACACGATTAAATGCTTGTGTATATGCTTCAGCATTTAATTGTCCAGAAACAGTTAAATTAGCCTTTTTAGAAAAGAAATCTTGTTGATAATTATTATCTTCACGAGTTGTCACAATAAACGCTTCACCTGCACCTTCAGCATCATTACTAGTAATAATTGGTGAATGCAAATATAAAAAGTCATTTCCTTGAAAAAAACAATGAATTGCATAACTAACACTACTTCTAATCTTAAAAATAGCTCAAAACTTATTAGTTCGTGCTCTTAAATGAGCAATTTCTCGTAAATATTCATTAGAATGTTCTTTTTTTTGTAATGGATATTGCTCCATAACATTATTATATATTTTTATATTTGTTGCTTTAATTTCAAACAATTCATTACCTTTATCTGGCAAAATTAATACTCCTGTTACTGCAATTGAAGAACCTGTTCGCAAGCTTTTAATTTCATTAAAATTTTTAATTTCTTGATTATAAACAACTTGAATACTATCCAAATAACTGCCATCATTTAAACTAATAAAACCTACTTTACCAGAATTGCGATTGGTTCGTACTCAACCTTTTAAAGTAATTTCTTGATCAACAATGGTTTTATATGTTTTATAAAGTTTTTTAATTAACATTAATATTTTCCCTCTTTTCAAAATGAATAAGATTTTTTTAATTATAACATACATAATTTTATATAATATATGTTGATAACTAAAACATAAAAAATCGGAGCTGTCCAAAATTCTGTGTCTCGATAATTCATTCTTAATTCTATTCAGAAGAAGTAGAACAAAAAATTATAAAAAAGCAAAAACCCCCTGATAAAATTGATAAAGTTGCTGATTATTTTTTAGAAAATATTGATAATCCACAAGATTTATTTAAAAGCAAGACTATTTTTCAGGAATTTACCAAAAAATTAATTGAACGAATGTTAAATACGGAAATTAAAAATCGCCTTGAGACTGGCGAGAATCATAATAAAAGAAATGGCAGAACACAAAAAACCATTATTACTAAAAATGGTTCAATCGTAATTGATGTACCAAGAGATCGAAACAATACTTTTGAACCAGTAATTATTCCAAAAAGACAAAGAAAATTTAATAACTTTGATCAAAAAGTAATTTTCTTATATGCAAAAGGAATGACAATTTCTGATATCAAAGCACAATTGCAAGAATTCTATCATGGAACAGAAATTTCAGAAAGTTTAATTAGTCAAATAACTGATGATGTTATTGAAGAAGTTAAAGTGTGGCAAACTAAACCTTTAGAGAAGATTTATCCGATTGTTTATTTTGATTGTATTGTTGTGTTGTTAAAGTAAAACAAGATAAACGAATAATAAACAAAGCAGTATATCTTGCCTTAGGAATTAATTTAGATGGTTTAAAAGATATTTTAGGAATGTGAATTAGCGAGAATGAAGGGAGCCAAATTTTGACTTAACACCAATCCCCTTACGGAAATGAAAAATCGTGGCTTACAAGATATTCTTGTTGTTTATAGTGATAATTTAACCGGGATGTCTGATGCAATAGAAGCTGTTTTTCTAAAAACACAGCACCAATTATGCATTGTTCATCAAATTCGTAATAGTTTAAAATTTGTTCCTCACAAAGATCGCAAACTTGTAGCTAATGATTTAAAATCAATTTATACAGCAATTAATGAAGAAATATCGTTGGTTGCTTTAGACAATTTTGCTGAAAAGTGAGATAAAAAATACCCCCAAATTGCTAAATCATGAAAAAATAACTGAAATAATTTAATAATTTTTCTTGAATATCCTCAAGAATTTAGGAGAATTATTTATACAACTAATGCAATAGAGTCTGTTAATAGTCAACCAAGAAAAGTCGTTAAAAATAAAAAGATTTTTCCTAATGACGCATCAGTTTTTAAAATATTTTATTTAGCATTTCAAAATATGGTTAAGAAATGAACGATGCCAATTCAAAATTGGGATAGTGCAATTTCACATTTAATGATAAAATTTGAGGACAGAGTGAATTTAAGTTAATTACTTAGAGACACAGTTAATTGTACAATCCTTAAATTCCTGTAATTCATTATCGTTAATGTTAATTTTTTTGCCATTTAATCCTTGCGATGATATTTGATAATCAATATCTAGCACTAATATTTCATCTAATTTATTAATCTTAAAACCTTGTTTAATATATTCCATAATATAATTATTAAAAATATTATCTTTTGTTTTATCTTTAAAATTATATTCTTGATTTTGATACTTAATTTTACTTAAATCAATGACTCTACTTTCATCATAATTTAAGTTATTAATAAATTTAAATTGGTTTGTTTCCCCGATTAGTATCATTGATGTATTTAGTGCTTTAATTCTTATCATTGTTGCTTTTGTTTGTTCTTGATAATTAGTTATTAGTTCATTTAAATTATCATCAGTTAATTTTTGTCATTGCTGATTTTTATATATTTGAATAATATAATCTTTGTTTATTATTGCTAATAAACTGATTTTATTTATTTCTTGTCAAACATATTTATTAATTTTATCTCTAATAGTTTTAATATTTTTGGCATTCATTTTTAAAGCACTAATATTTAAATCATTTAGTGACTTAAAATTATTGATACTTTCATTGACTGCTAAATGATTACGAATATCAGAAACATAATCTCGTCAATATGATAACATTGCTTCAAAATTTAATTTTGCTAAATCATTGTCTGTGTTTCACTTTTTACAGTTAATCATGTAATTTTTTAGATGTCTTCCTTGTGTTGTATTCCAAAAATCATTCGCGCCTTTACTATCAACTGAATTTAAAAAATACTGATAATTTGAACTTTTATTTTTATCAACATAGATAAATTTATGTTGATAAAATGGCATTTGAGTATTCCCATTTAAATCATTAAAGCGTTTTTGCTGAATAATAAAATGAAATCAACCAGCACTGGTATTAACATCACTAGTTTTGTTTTTTTCTAATTGATAACCATTTTCAAATTTAGTATCTAACTTTTCATTTGATAAATAACGAATAACTTTTTCAATGTTGTCATTATTGTAAAAGTTTTCAAAACCAGCTCCGACTGCACTTGCTTCTGCTAAATAACCGATATCATAATCATTAATATTACTAGTTTTTATTAAATTTCTATCTTTGTCAATTGGATCCAATGGAAAAGGTGTAGAAACCATATACATATGACAAGATTTTGGTTTTTACAAGTTTGCTGTTAATTAATAAATAAATATGAGCTCATTTATTTATTACAAGAAATATAAGGTTTAAATTAACACTTATTATTTTTAGTTATGTCTTGTATTTTTTTGTGCCTTGATAGTAATAGTAATAAACTAAGTTAATTAGTAAACGAAGTTTACTAACAAATTTTGTTAAATATAAATGTTTAAAAAAAATAAATATTTAACTTAGTTAGATAACTAAGATAAATATAACTTAGTTTAATATAACTAAATATATTTATAAGGAAGGTATGTGTGTGAGAAATATTGAAAATATTTTTTTAAATACTAAAAAATATCTTTTAAAAAAACACAAAACGCAATTTTTATTAAAGCACCAGAAATTCCGTGATTTAGTAATCCTATTGGTATTTGATTTTCAAAGCGATTTGTTTATAAAGAAAAATATTAAAATTCTATTTGTATTGGAATAATTAGAAATGGTGAGCATCAGTTGGTTTCAGTTAATAAGAAAGGGCAGGAGTCTAATTTGATTATAGGACAAGAATTGTTAAATTTTTTTGTTGCTGAAAAAGAACATGATAAAAAGGTTGTAAGTTTTGATTATTTTAAAAATTAATTTTAAAGGTATTTTAAGGCGCCTTAAGAATAAAGGTAAATAAAAAAACTCCACAAAACAATCTATCTTGGTTGATGTTTATAGTGGTAGAGCGGCGCGGAAAGCGTATGCTCCGCCCGCTATAGTTATGGATGAGTTGAGTTATTTAATTAAGTTATTGCAATTTTTTTGATTTGGTGTAGTAATAAAAAAATAGTTTTGGAGTTTTAGAAATGAAAATGTGAGTTAATGTGGATGAACCACCCAAAAATTATTGTCGAAATTTTATATATTCTATTAATAAAAAAACTGGATTAAAACAAAAAATTTGAGCTTCTAAATCTGCAGTTGAATCTGTTAGAACTGATTTAGTCGGTGATAATTGACTTTGTGTTGATATTGCATATTAAAAGATTAAAAAATTAAGGAGAAAAGAAAGATGAGTATATTTGGATTAGTATTTTTTACGATTTTAACATTATTACTAGCATATTGTATTGCAGTTAATATTTATCGGTTTTTTAAAAATAAAAAGAAATATGGTAGTGAAGCAAAACAGTTGCCAAAAGATTTTACTTATGCACAACGAATATTTATTGTAAAGTTTAAGCGAAATTTATTAGAACAAGATGAAAAAGAAATTAAAAAGTAGGTTTAGAAAATATTTAAAAAAATAATTATTGAGTTAATTGAATTAATTTATCCAACCGCTGATTTAACCACCCCAAGTGGTATTTTTGTTTTCAATTTTAATAATTGTAATGCTCTTCTCAGCAATTATTTTTCTACTCTTTTGACCTTTTAAGCGGTAATTATTATGTTTTTAGTTGCTTGAAAAGATTTAGATTGAGAAATGACAAAATTGTATTTTTGAGATTTATTTATCCAAATTACAACTATTCCGGCGTGATTTTCTGGTAAAAAAATTGATTTAACCAAAGACACAAGTGACACCCAGAATGGTAAAGATTGGATGTTGCGAAAATGTTCGAGCCATCGGTTTAAATAATTCTAAAATTGTTAAATTGCTAGTAATAAATTTTTAGAAATTGGCAAGTCCTTCGCTAATATAGTTTGTTAAAGTTTCAAAATGACTACCAGCCAATAGCCCAAGAACATTTATTAAGATAAAAATAATAATTAGTTTAAACATTGTTGCTTACCTTGTTTTGGTTTTATTGATTTTTTGTTTTTTATTAATTTTATTTGGGTTTATTGGTTGTATTTGTTTTTTAGCTTTTCCTCACGCGCTTAAACGACCCTTATTTTTAACAGCATATTAGCGTTGTTTTTCTAAATTAACTTGTTGACTACCAAATCCAAGAATAATTGCCATAAGAAATTCTACAGCCAACGTTAAGAATAGAGGAAATATTAATTGAATATTCGTTCCCGGCACTTCTAAACTTCAAATTAAGTCAAAAAATTTATAAAGCATTTGGGCGAGAAAGTCGGCCATTTTTGCGAGATTTGCCATTTTTTATTATTCCTTTTCTTTCATTTTTCTTAAAAATTTGCTAAATTTATCCATTTTTAAGTATTCTAAGTCTTCTAAATCAATTGCGGTGTCAGTATAGTATTTATCTTCATAGTCAGGATTTACTTTTGAATTTAAGTAATCTCTTAAAAATGCTAGGTAAAAAGAATTGTAAGTGTTAAGTATTGGTAGAGGAATTTTTAGTTTAAAAAAATAAATATCAAGTTCAGTAATATCACGATATTTAATGCGACGACCCTTTTTACTATTTTTAGCATCAATTAAGGTGTTTCGTCAGCGTTCATATTCTTCAATGTTCGTAACAGTACCATAGACAACTTTTAAGTAGGGACGAAAAATATTAACGGGTTTTTTACGAATTGCCGCAATCACATTATTGGCAATATCATGAACTTTAAATCAAATATGTTTATCTCTTTGGCCACTACCACTACCACTAGCGAGCACAATATGACCGAAATGGCGTGCCAGAGCGAAATATTCTTGGATACCGATTTCTTCGTTTTTGGCATTATTTTTTTCTCAATCCGTTCCTTCTAAAAATAAATTGGTTTCATCTCATAACAGTAAGGTTTTGTCTGGCAATACCGGATAATCAAAGTCTAATAATCCCATATGGCCTAAACTTAATTTTTGGGTTTCTAGTAATGGAAAGGTTGATGCGATGTGATATTTCTTCTTTTTTAGTAATTTTAATGCGTATACTAGAAGGGCGGTTTTTCCAGTTCCTAATGAACCAATCACAATATTTAACGGTGAATTTTTTAAGAAATTAATAACTTTGTTAATTTGTGTTAAATTACCGATTTTAAAAAAGAAAATTAAAATACAACCTGCTAAAAATAAATAACTTACAATATTTTTAAAATAACCGTTGTAAATATATCAAATTGCTCCGCAATGTCATAAAATTAAAAATGAAGTGCGATTTAATTCAATAAAATGGTTATTTTTTTCTATTATTCATTTGCAAAATTTCATCTTGCGCCTCACTTTATTTTTTTATTAGCGGACTGCTCCAAGTAATTTTTCAAACATTTTAAAACAAATAAAGAATATTGCCAAAATAAATGGAAAAATGAATATTCAATAGTCAACAAAGAAGTTACTGACTTGTGGCATATTAACCACAGCAATAATTTTTCATATTTTAGTAAACGCCGTTATAATTGCATTTCACAATTTAGTCATCGCGTCACCAGCTGTTATTTTTTCTACTTTTGCTGGCGGGGTTCGTTGGCCAAGAAAGTTCCAATCATATAATCACCCCCTTTCTTTTTAAAACATTCATCATTTATATTCAAATTTTTTCTTAAATTTGTTAAAACCACGATTAACCTTAACACGGTTATATTTTTTTCTAATTAATTTTGAATTTCTTTTGGAATGCATCACAATGTAACTTCTTGACATTACTTTTGTTTCTATCTAAATACTGATATGCTTTTTCAAAGCAGCATTAAAATAAATCACACCATAATCGCTGTTAAGAATCAAAAAGCAATATTTGCTATTAAAAGTTAAAATGGTGCTTCGGTTAATTTAATTTCTTTACCACCAGTAATGTGAGCCGGAATAGTTGTAATTTGAATAAATAAATCTCAGAAAGTTTGTTTAATTTGTTCCCAATTAAATTCTTTTAAATTTATTGTCATTTTTTATCTCCCAAAAATCATTTTTATTGGTAAATACATAATTGAAATTAAGGCGAAAAGAAAAATAATGATAATAATTAATCCGGCAATAAACGCAACTTGTGCAGGCATTTTTTCTATCGGAACAAACAGCTCTAAAAATTTCATAATAATTTTTCAAAACATTATTTTTTGTCCTCGTTATTTTTTTTAAATTAGGAGCTTTAACCCATTCTTCAAAGCGAGCAATAAATATCTTTTCATCTTTTGTGAAATTACCAGTATTATTTTTAATGACATTTTTATATTTAATTCGCATTTTTATTTTGGCATAAATTTTATAAGCAAAATATGCCAATAGCATTGTGCAAATGATAATAAATATTATTCTAATCGCAATATTCATTTTTAAACTCCTTTAAAATAGTTATAATTTATATCTTTTTTGTTGTTTTCTTTTTCGGCAATGAAAAAACCTAATAATTCTTGTCCCTTAATTAATTTGGTTTCTTGCTCTTGTTGATTAATTGAAATTACTTGATATTTACTATCTTTTATTATTCCAATGCAAATTGAATTTTCGTATTTTCCTTTATAAACAAATCGCTTTGCAAACCAAATACCGATTTGTTCATTAAATCATGGTATTTTTGGTGCTTTAATAAGCATTGCGTTTTGCGTTTCTTTTAAAAGATATTTTTTAGTATTTAAGAAAATGTTTTCAATGTTTTTCATAATAAATTTCCTTTCTTATAGATAAACTAAGTTATATTAACTAAGTTAGTTAACTTAGTTTTTTAAACACTTATATATCGCAGATTTAAATGTTTAATAAGTTTTGTTAGTAAACTTTGTTTACTAATTAACTTAGTTTGATTGTTTTGAAAGAAAAAAATAAATTGTATAGTTGAAAATTTGCCATAATTAAAATTAATAAGTATTTTTGGTAACATTTATTTGTCGTTCCCTTTTAAATTTTTTTGCAATAAATAAATGAGATCGTATTTATTTATTGATTTTGTGTAAAACTAACATAAGTGTGTACTTTACACAACCGTAACCTATCCATTGTATTGACATTTAAAGAAGTAATTTATATAATGGTTAAAGACAATTAAATCACAGCTTTTAAACATAATTAAGTTGCAAATAGATTGCTTAATTTTTTACTTTAAGTAGCCTTTGCTGCGATGGCGAATAGTAATCTATCTTAATTAGAGTTTAATTTAAACTAACTGATTTTATAATGTCAAATATTGATAAGGGAGTTTTTATTATGTCAAGATATACAGGCGCTATTTTTAGAATTTCAAGAAGAGTTGGGTTTTCAATTTTAGAAACTGGAAAAGAGTTTTCTAAAGGAAAAAAACGCACAACCGCCCCAGGACAACACGGAGCAAGAAGAAGAAAACTATCTAACTATGGTTTACAACAACAAGAAAAACAAAAAGTAAGATATATGTATGGTTTAAATGAAAAACAATTTCGAAATACATTTTTAAAAGCTAAAAAAATTAGTGGTGTTACAGGAACTAATTTTTTAATTTTATTAGAATCTCGTTTAGATAACATTGTTTATCGTTTAGGTTTAGCAAGAACAAGAAGTGCGGCCCGCCAATTAGTTAATCATAGTCATATATTAGTAAATGATAAGGAAGTTAATATCCCTTCTTATCGTGTATCAGTTAATGATAAGATTACAATTAAAGAAAATTCTAAGAAAAACCCAAAAGTGTTAGAAGCAATTGAATTAAATGCCGGAACATTGGAATTTATTAGTTTTGATCGCAAAAACATTGTTGGAACTTACCTTCGTTATCCCGAAAGAAATGAATTAAGTTCTGAAATTAATGAATCTTTAATTGTTGAATGATATAACCGTATTATTTAATAATAAATTAAGTATATATTAAAAATAAGTAAAAAGACTTAGAGGATTATTAATCTAAGTATTTTTACTATTTAAATATAAAGAGCCTGTCTAAAATTCTGTGTCTCGATAATTAATTCTGAATTATATTTAAAAGAAGAAGAACAGAAAATGATAAAAAAAGTAAAAAACCTTGATAAACTTTAATAAAGCTGCTTATTATTTTTTAGAAGTAAAATTTAAAGACAGAGCGAATTTAAGTTAATTACTTAGAGACACAGTTAATTGGACAGCCCCGAAACTTTTTCTGCTCCGTGATAGAATTCTTGCAATTGTGCTTTGATATCAGAAATTGTCATTCCTCTTGCATATAAAGAAATTACTTTTTGATCAAAGTTATCAAATTTTCTTTGTCTTTTTGGAATAATTACTGGTTCAAAAGTACTATTTCGATCTCGTGGTACATCGGTACATCAATTGCAATTGAACCATTTTTAGTAATAATGGTTTTTTGTGTTCTGCCATTTCTTTTATTATGATTCTCATCAGTTTCAAGATGATCTTTAATTTCCGTATTTAACATTCGTTCAGTTATTTTTTGATAAATTCCTTAAAAATAGTATTGCTTTTAAATAAATCTTGTGGATTATCAATATTTTCTAAAAAATAATTGGATAGTGGGTAAGTTACAATAAGTTGGGCCATATTTATGTGGATTTTCAAAATAAGATAAAATTATAAAAAATGATATTGACTTTGTAAAATTTGAAAAACAATATTAAAACCATAAAGTATTACAATTATTCCAGAAGTTATTCCTGTAAAAATTTTATCACTACTTCAACGAGAAATTGTTTTAACAGTAAAAATAATAATTGTTAACAATAACAAAATCGCAATAACAAATAATGATATTAAATTCATCATATTACCATTTGCTAAATGTTCTAAACTTCCGACAGGATGATTAACAATATCAGCAACAAAGTAAATAATTGAATTAAAAAGATGACTACCAATAATTCCGGCAATTGCAACATTACCATAACCAATCCTCGTTAAAGAAAATAATGATACTACTTCTGGTAAGGCTGTTGTCATTCCTAAAAAAATCGCTCCTGCTGATTCTTTTTTAACCCCATAAACATTATCAAAATTATCAATAACTGCAACTAATACTATTGAAGAAAGAACTAAGCCAATAACAGAAATAACAAAAAAAATTATAATCACCTTTAATGATATTTTTTTTAAACCAACATCTTTTTTAGTTTTAAGTTCTTTTTCCTCATCATGAAATCCTTTAAACATAATTATTAAAAATCCTATATAAACTAATAACAAAACTAAAAATGGTCAAGAAACATTAATATGAGGAATTGTTAAACGCATAAAATAAAATGTTTTAATCGGCATTAAAGCTAATACTAAAATTATATTAATTCCAATCATTAAATAAATAATAAAGCGATTAGAGTTATTTATTTTTTTAAAAAATAAATAACGAATAAAAATAATATCAGCAACTGCTAACATCGCTCCTGAAAATAAATTTGCCCCCATGACATCACCCATACTGACTTCAGGACTGCCTAAAGCGCCTGCTGTTATCGCTGATACAAGTTCTGGCAATGAAGTTATAATTGATAATAATAATACTCCAGCAACCGCCGCCGACATTTTTGTTCGTATCTTTAACGCCGATAAATATTTAATCATCCGCACGGAAGCAAAAAAATTAACACTTGCAAAAATAACAAAAAATATCCATAAATATTCTGGTTTTGTTCAACCAAATAATCACTGTGAAATAATTACACCCTCTCTTTAAAGTATATTGTAGCGTTTAAATTTGATAATCAAAATCAAATAATTCCGATAATGATACTTGCAAACCTTTAGCAAGTTTAGCAATACTTTGTAAAGAAATGTTTCTTTCGCCGCGCTCAATATCAGAAATATAATTTTTATTTAAATCACATTCATATGCTAATTCTTCTTGCGACAAATGTAAATTTACTCGTAATTGTCTAATTTGCTGTCCAAACTTAATTTTAACATCCATAACATCTTTAATCACTCTTAAACATCCCTTTAATTTATTGTTTTACTAAATTATTAGCTCAATTAACTTTTCACACGGTAATAATTAATATTGAAAATTGAATAATCTCAGCTAAAGAAACAATTAAAAATACAATTATTGTCACCATTACTCAATTCTCAGAAAACACTTCATAATTATTAGGTTTAAAAATTGTAAATGCAAATCAAGTTAACCCAACAATAAAAACCCAAGTGCAAAGAATATCAATTAAACTTGATAACAAATTTTTACCACCAATTCTTAAAATATTAAAGAAAATAATTGATGTTGACAAGAAAAAGAACGCTATCCCTTGAAAAGCTAAATACCACTTAGCAACATAAATAACTGCCGGATTTCCTATAAAAAAATTAAGAATAAATGGCGAACTAAATATGATTAATAAAGCAATCGTGGCATTTAAAATTAAACCAAAACCTAAAATTTTATAAAAATTAACTTTTGCTTTAGCAATATGATTAGCTCCTAACTCCCGGCCAACAAAATATGGAACAGCAACATAATAACCATTAAAAAATGAATAAAACACGCCAACAATACTAAATGTTAAAATTGCCGCTTGATAAGAATGATCTAAAAATCCTTCTTTTAAAATAATCATCTTTTGCACAAAAGAAGAAAGAGCAAACAAGGCATTCGCCATAAAAATAAACACAAAGTTTTTCATAATTTTTTTTCACAAATCTAATGTTGTTTTTCAAATTTTTCATCCTGGATAATAAACTGGCTTTTTTCAAACTATAAAAGCAATTACAACAATAAATTCACAAACCCGAGCAATAAATGTTGACCACGCAGCACCAACAACACCTCAATCAAAAAGTTTAATAAAAATCAGATTTAAAATCACCTTAATTGTTAAAGGCAAAAAGTTAATATATAAAGACGTTCAAGCATCACCACACTCATACATTGTATTATAAAAAACTAACGAAATACCTAAAAACCAAGTTGTATAATTAATAATTTGCAAATAATCATTTGCAGATTTAGAAATCAAGTTTTTATTATCTTTTGGCAAATGATTATCTAAATTCAAAATAATATTAATTAATGATGTTCTTAATGTTGATATTAAAGTAAAATAAATTATTGCCAAAATAAGTGCCAAAATTAATTTTATTCTTGTGGTTTCCGCAACTTTAGCATAATTCTTTTTCCCTAAATATTGCGTTGTATAAATACCCCCGGCGCCGGAAATCGCTCAAAAACTATAAATTAATAAAAGAAACATATCATTCGTTAAACCTAAACCAGTTAATTGTTCAGGACTAAAAATTGAAATAAAAATTGTATCTAAAACATTAATAAAAGCAACAATCAAACTTTGCAAAATCAAAGGTAGTATCATCCGTAAAACTTTTTTATTAAATTCTCAATCTCAATATTGTTTTCAATTAATTTTTAATTTCATTAGTTCCACCCAATTACAATATTTTCTTAATTAATACTTAAAATATAAAAGATTAATAGCAAAACAAATTTTACTACTAAATTAATAACAATTTATTTATATCACAAATTTATATATATTTAATACAAAACATTTTTTTAATTTTGCAGAAAACTCTTGATGAAATAAAATAAAAAAAATTATCAACATAACAACCTTAAAATGAATTTTATATAAACTTATGACATTTTTCTTTAATTTTTTATTCATTAAAATATAATACCGTTGTTTGTTGGTTTGGCGTTAAACCTTTGTGTTGGTATTTTCATTTTCAGAGATTTAAATAATAGACTTGGTACATAACTATAACATTTTATGCCCACTAAACTATAAAATTCATTTTTATATTTGTGTTTATCTAACATTTATACTTCTCCTAAAAAATAATATTATCAAAATAGTAGATAAAATTAAAGGTTATGAAGTCGGTTGCGTGGATCGGCAACCCTTTTTAGGACAATTTTTATATAGACATTTGTTTTCTAAAAGTAACTGGAGATAAATAATTTAAACTGCCATGTATTCTAAGATTATTGTATCAATTAATGTAATCAAATAATTCAAGTTCTAATTGCGCAAGATCATTGAATTTTCTACCATTAATAAATTCTGTTTTAAAAACTTTATAAGTTGCTTCAGCAACTGCATTATCATATGGACAACCCTTCGCACTCAATGATCTTTGAATTTTAAATGTAGATAATAATTGATCAATTATATTATTTTTAAACTCATTACCTCGGTCGGTATGAAATATTTCAATTTTTGATAATGATCTAGCAATTCGCATAATAGCTTGATAAACCAACTCCGTATTTTTATTTGGTCCGGAACTATAACCAACAATCTCGCGATTATACAAATCAATTAGGAGACATACATAAAATCATTTAAAACCTACTTTTATATAAGTTAAGTCACTAACGATAATTTCATTTATTTTTCTATTATTAAAGTCTCGGTTTACAATGTTATTTACTGAATCATTATTTACTTGAATATTTTTGCATTTAAGTCTTGTTTTTGTGTACTTTGATATCAAATTATTGTTTTTCATAATGTTTCTAATTTTGCGTCTAGATAGGTTAATACTTTTATGAGCTAATACTACTTTGATTTTTCGAGCTCCATAGACTTGGCGGTTTTCGTTAAATGCACTGGCACTGATAATTTCTTGATTATAATTATTCACTATTTTTCTTGTGTATTTATTAATTTGATAATAGTAATTGGATTTTGAAATATTTAATAATTTACACATTTTTCTTATCGAATATTTTTTCTTATTGCTATTAATTATTGTTATTTTTTGGCCATTATCAGCGCGGCTTGCTTTAAAATGTCATTTTCCATTTTTAAGTCTTTAAGTTCTTTTCGTAAAGTTATTATTTCATTTTCTTCTAGTGTGCGATTGTCTTTTGCTTTAAATGAACCAGAATTATTATAATTTTTAACTCAACTATAAATAGTTGGTTTTGGTAAATTATATTCTTTCCCTAAATTAATAACACTTTTGCCATTTTTGTATAGCATGACAATTTGTTTTTTAAATTCTTCAGAGTATGAGGTTTTATTTCCCATTTTTATATTCCTTCTTTCTTAATAATTTCGAAGTCTATATAATTATGGCCCAACTTATTGTAGCCTATCCAAAGATTTGATTGTATTGTAATTTACTAATTTTATTTAACTTACGATAACTACCACCGATCCCGGTGGTAGTTTTAGTGGCATGTAAAGTATAATTTGTTTGTTTTGCTACTAAAAAATATAATGGTTGCATATCAGAAATAATAATTAAATTTTTGTTAATTAATTCTTTATTCATATTTTTAATAATTCATTGTTTTTGTGAGTGCGTGGCATTAGTTGATTTAACATAAATATTGTTATTACTATCAGTTGTCATTTGAATACAGCATTTAGCATTAGTTGAAAATGGGTTAAGGTAAACTTTACGATTGTCATTTGACTTTTTGAAATTACCTTTATGGATTTCTTTAATAAATGTTTCATCGATTTAGATTTGATCAGATAATTTATTAAATTTTAATTGTGTATTTTTTAATTGTTTTGATTTCGTTAATTTTTGACGATTATATCAAGCAGTTTTTATTGTGGTTTTAATAAAGCGCGAAATTGTTTTACTAGATTGTCCTAACAATGAGATTTGAATCAATAAATTTCCTTGCTCATAATTTAAATGGCTTCAATAAATAAAATAATGAAGAAAGGCATCAAAACTAGCTCGACATTTTTTACATAAATATTTTTGTTTTCCTTCTAAATAATTATGGTCATTTTTAACACAATGACAAGATTCACAATTAGGGCATTTAATCCCTTTGTCCCTAAATTTTTGATCAATTTCATTTAAAAATTTTTTTTCATTAATTCTGTTTGCTATTTTATTTTTTCATAAAATTCTAAAAATTGATCGTCTGTTAAAGTATTTATTAATTCTTCAATTATTTTTCCATATGTTATTTCCTCTTTTATATTAAAAATATATCTAATTTTAAGTATATTCAATAGACTTGGTACATAACCTTTAATTTTATCTACTATTTTGATAACATTATTTTTTAGATGAAGTACAAATGTTAGATAAACACAAAGATAAAAATGAATTTTATATTCTAGTAGGTATAAAATGTTATAGTTATGTACCAAGTCTAATAAATATCAAGAGTTTTCTACAAAATTAAAAAAACATTTTATAGTATATTTAATTGTCATCAGAATCAATGCTTTTAAGCACTAAATAACTATTTTTGATTTCACGCATCATATGATTTATTCCTGATTTAGAAATCATACCGTTATAAATATTTTCATATAAATCGCAAAGCTCATTTAGCGAAGCTTCAGGATTATCTAACCGTAAATTAGCAATTTGTTGAGTTTTTAACGATAACTTTAAAAAATAATCATTTTCTTTTAAAAAATTAATCATCTTAATTTGTTCAATAGCAGCTTTATTAGTTTTTTGCTGATTAGAAATCTCAATATTTGTTAAACGGTTAATACTATTATACATATCCCGTGAAATCCGTTCATTTTCAAACGATAATAGTGAAAGACTTGCATCAATTAATTTCAAAAAATCAGCAATTTCAGTTGATTTTTTTAAATAAATTAAAGGTTTTTTACGACGATAAATGCGTTTAAATTTAAAACCAAAACTATTTATTAGTAATTGTAACTTCCGAATAAAAAAAATATCAATTCCTTGGATTTCTAAATGATAATTACTAATCCTTGGAGAATTAACACTACCAGTAGCAATAAATGCTCCCGCAATAAATGCTCTTTTTGATATCTCACTCGTTAATCTTTTAAAATTAACAACCAATTCATTTCGTTTAATATCATAACTAATATCTTTATCATTAATGATTAAAGAAATAATATGTGAAAGATCTAACTTATATATAATAGTTTTAATTCCCGTTGTCAAAATTTTTGGATTATAATTATAAATTTCAGCAATTAATTTTTTAACAAAAATAGCAACGGTTTTATTAGAACATTCAAAAATTAATTGCTTACTATTAAATATCGCTAAAGATTTTATTAATCCCAATAAAATAGCTTCCTTTGCCGGATGACTAAATTCCTTTTTCATAATTTCTTGCTTAACAATTTTAGAAAAAGATATCACTATTAATCACTCCATTCATAAAACTGCTATTAATTAATTATCTGTTACAATTTTAACTGATCTAAATATTTTATTGCTTCTTGAGCAGCAATCGCACCGTCACCAACAGCAGTAGCAATTTGTCTTAAAACTGTCTGACGAACATCACCAATCGCAAATATTCCCAAAACACTAGTATGCATTATTTCATTAGTAATAATATAACCATTTTCATCACAAATTTTCAAGTCTTTAACAAAATTAGAAATTGGTGTTGAACCAATATAAGGAAAAATTGCACTAGCATCAATTACTTGTTGCTCTTTTGTTGCAGTATTTTCAATGACAACTTGCTCAAGAGAATTTTTACCAACAATTTCTTTAACAACATAATTTAATAATCATTCAATTTTATTATTATTTTGAGCAATTGTTAATGCTCCTTTCGAAGCCCGAAATTCATTTCGGCGATGCACTAAATATAACTTTCTAGCAAACTTAGTTAAATATATCGCTTCTTCAATAGCAGAATCGCCTCCGCCAACAACAACAATATCCTTATTACGAAAAAATGCCCCATCACAAACCGCACAGTAAGAAACTCCGTGACCATATAATCTCTTAGCGCCATCCACCAATAACTCATTTTCAACCGTTCCCGTAGCAATAATAACTGCTTTAGCAGACCATATTTTACCATTTTCACCAGTAATAATCTTATTATCACCATCGGATGCAATTTCAATATTCATTACCTTAGTAGCTTCATATTCAGCGCCTAATTTTCTAACTTGCATATCCATTGTTAATGACAAGTCAGGACCTAATATTCTATCAAAACCCGGATAATTTTCAATATCATAAGTTTTTACCATTTTCCCTCCGGGAGGACCTTCATTAATAATAAGCACTTTTAACTCCGCGCGACATGCATAAATCGCACTAGTAAATCCACCAGGACCAGCACCAATAATAATTAAATCATAATCAGTATTAATATTGTTTTTCATATAATCATCTAATTTGTCTTCATTTATGAACGCTAATAATTTGTGCAAAAATTAACAAAATAATTCCGATAATAACACCAATTCCTAAAAATATATAAGTACCCACATAATCATAAGGAAATAAAATATCACTTTCATCACGAAACATTTCTAAAATAATTCGCACCATACTATATATAACTACATAACTACCAGCCTGAACGCCAACTCGCGTCATTCAATATTTATCCGGATTAGCATTTTTTTCTAAAGGCTTAGCATCTTGAGTTCATAATTGTTTAATTCTTATTCATTGATTTTTAAATCATCGTTCCATAAGTCTAAAAAATGGATTATTAGCTTTTAAATGCGGTTCTGGATATTTTCTTACCACCGTTAACTTTTTTATTTTACTCGGAGTTTGTTCAAAATAAGCTTGATTTCAACAATTTAACTTTCAAAGACGATAATAATAAAGTTTTTTAAACGGTGTTGCTCAATTTTTTTCACTCTCTAATAATTCCACATCTTTTTCTCAAAGCGGAACAAATTTTTTAGGGTACTTCTTTCAAGGTTTAACACTATTTCACATACCAATTTTAGGAATAACAAAAGTAATTAGTACCCAAGAAAATAAATTAACTAACGATTCATACAAAAACAAAGGATGACGAACAATATCAATTCCTTCAGCTGAACTACCGTCCGCATTAGCTTTTCTTAAATTTTCTAATAATCAATCAGGTAATCAATTTAATGAAGTCGTTATCTGTCCTAAAAGTTCATGATTAAAAAAATTACCTCATCGACCAATAACTTGCCCTAATAAAATATTTGGAATAATGGCATCAGCAAATATTCATAAAGATATTTCATATTTTTTAGAATAATGCCGAAATCAAAAATAACCAACAATAACACCAACAATAACACCACCATGAACTGCTAATCCTGGTTCTCAAATCATAAAATAACCTCAAAACCCATACTGATCAATAACAGGACTATTAATTTTTCCGATAATTGAAGAACCAAAAATTGCACTCGGAACAATTAAAAAAATACTTCATTCAAATGGTTCAGTCGGAATTTCGCGGCGCTTTAATTTAATCCAAGAAGCTAAAATCGAAACAATTATTCCTAAAAGAATAAAAAGCGAATAAAATCTTAAAATACCATTAGTTCCCGGAATTTCATTAGGTACTCAATTTGAAAATACATTCATCATTTTTACTTTTACACTTAAACCTTTCTCTTATGTTTTAAGTTCATTATCAATTCGATTAACAAATATCTCAGAACTATTTATACCTTCATTATGTAACTTAATATTAATAACAGCCGCTTCAATTAATTCCGAAATATTTCTTCCTAAAGTCACCGGAATCGTAATTGCTGGAATTTTAATACCAAAAATTTCTTCTCTATCAATTTCTGTTTGTACACGATTTAAATTAGCAAAATACTCGCTATCAGCCAATTTTAAATTAATAATAATATCAATATCAGTAACTTCCAAAGTTGTTCTTGAACCATACATTTTTGTTAAATCTAAAATTCCAATGCCTCTAATTTCAATACGATGTTTTAATTTTTCATCACTACGACCAATAACTTTATTAACATATCTTTGCAAGACAATCGCATCATCACCCACAAACAAATGTCCTTTTTTAACTAATTCTAAAGTATTTTCTGATTTTCCAATTCCACTATCACCTTTAATTAAAACTCCTAAACCATAAATATTAATTAACGATGCATGAAACATTTCCATTGGTGCTAAACGATTATCAATGTAACTAACAATAAGATTATAAAATTCATTAGAAGAATAATTAGCCTCAATAACAGGAAAATTTATTTCTTTAGCATATTCTACTAATACCGGCTCATTAAAACGAATACTAGTAAAAATCGCCGGAACATCTTGATTAATAAGTTTCTCGTAACGACCCTTTCGTTCTGATGCTGGTAACTTATTAATATATTCGTTCTCTTTACTACCTAATAAAACAATTCGATGCTTACGACTAGTTTCATCAGAAATAAAACCTGTTAATTCTAATCCCGCACGATTAATGCCCCCAATTTCAATTTCTCGTTCCAGCGTTTGTTCATCACCAGATAATAATGATAAATTAAATTTTTCCACAACCTCTCGTAAAGTTAATACTTTTTTATTCATAATAACATCACCTATCATTTCATATAATTTATGTTTTCTACTAAATATAATATCATAAAATTGATAAAGAACACACCCAAATAACAACGGCCGCGTTTAGTTTTCTTAGATATTTTTAGAAAAAGAAAACTAAACGCGGCCTAATTTAAGCTACCGTGAATTCGAATATTGTTGTATCAATTAACAAAATCAAATAGTTCGTATTTTAATTGTGTTAAGTTTGTAAATTTTTTACCCTTAATAAATTCTGTTTTAAAGGTTTTGTAAGTTGTTTCAGTCACAGCATTATCATAAGGACAACCTTTATTGCTTAATGATCTTTTAATGTTAAAAGTTATTAAAATTTCATCAATGATTTTATTTTTGAACTCATTACCACAATCGGTATGAAATAAAGTTATTTGTTTATTAATTGACTTGTTTAATCGAGAAATAATTGGATATAATGCCGGACCAAAACGATCCTGTCCAAAATTCTGTGTCTTGATAATTCATTCTGAATTCTATTCAGAAGAAGTAGAACAAAAAATTATAAAAAAGCAAAAACTCCCTGATACAATTGATAAAGTTGCTGATTATTTTTTAGAAGTAAAATTTGAAGACAGAGTGAATCTAGGTTAATTACTTAGAGACACAATTAATTGGACAGCCCCATTTATTTTTTTGCCTTAGAAATTAATTTAGATGGTTTAAAAGATATTTTAGGAATGTGAATTAGTGAGAATGAAGGAGTCAAATTTTGACTTAATAATCATCTTACGGAAATGAAAAATCGTGGGTTACAAGATATTCTTGTTGTTTGTAGTGATAATTTAACAGGAATGTCCGATGCAATAGAAGCTGTTTTTCAAAAAACATAACATCAATTATGTATTGTTCATCAAATTCGCAATAGTTTAAAATTTGTTCCTTACAAAAATCGCAAACTTGTAGCTAATGATTTAAAATCAATTTATACAGCAATTAATGAAGAAATAACGTTAGTTGCTTTAGATCATTTTTCTGAAAAATGAAATAAAAAGTATCGACAAATTACTAAATCATGAAAAAATAACTGAAATAATTTAATAATTTTTCTTGAATATCCCCAGGAATTTAGAAGGATTATTTACACAACTAATGCGATTGAATCTATTAATAGTCAACCAAGAAAAGTAATTAAGAATAAAAAGATTTTTCCTAATGACGCATCAGTTTTTAAAATATTTTATTTAGCATTTCAAAATATGGTTAAGAAATGAACGATACCAATTCAAAATTGGGGTAGTGCAATTTCACATTTAATAATAAAATTTGAAGATAGATTTAATTTAAGTTAATTACTTAAATAAACAGTTAATTAATTGTGCAGTCCAGTCCCCTTAATTCCATTTATAATCTTACCTCTAAACTTAGTTTTTAAATATATTCAGTAATTTTTTCAAGAACAGCATCATAACCAACTTTACTAATACTTGATGTTTTAATAATGTCAATATCATTAATAATCAGCAATGTTTCTTTAATTATTTTTTCTTGCTTTCTAATATCATTTTTCTTTAGTTTATCTAACTTCGTAGCAACAATGAGAATATTAATATTTCGTGCTTGTAAAAAGCTAAACATTAATAAATCATCATTATTAGGAATTCGTCTTAAATCTAATAATAGGATTGCTAACTTTAAATTTTTTCGTGATAATAAATAAGTATCCATCATTTTAACAAATTCTTTTTTAATACTCTTACTTATTTTTGTAAAACCATAACCCGGGCAATCAACAAAACGAAATTCATTATCATTAATGGCAAAAAAATTAAGCATTTGTGTTTTACCGGGCGAACTAGACACCTTTGCTAATTGTTTATTATTACATAAAGAATTAATAAATGTTGATTTTCCAACATTACTTCGCCCTAATAACAATACTTCACTAATCTCATCATCAATTCATTGTTTCTTATTAATAGCACCTTTAAAAAACACACTCTTAGTAATTTTCATTGTTTTCACCACTTTTATTTTTTAAAACTAAAAATGAAATAATTTTTAATTTTATTAAAATTTTACATTGTGCTTAAAATTTTATCGTATAAAATAAAAATATGCAACTATTTAGGTTTGTAAGGGCCGCGTTTAGTTTTCTCTTGGGTATTGCTTTGAAAAAGTAAAACAATCAGCTAATTATATTATTTAATTACTAAAATAACCCTGCCTTTCTTGTTATTGTCATTTTTATCCATCATGATTTTATCATATTATTGAATTTTTACACAATAAAAAATTATTAATTTTATTAAATTTTCACTAATATTTTTACTTACTTAAATGTAATATATTTATTTGTATATACAATGTTGCCTTTATTAATTCAACTATCATCATTTTTATTATTATATTTATTTCATAATGAATTTTTATATATTTCTTTTCTGATTTCTATTTCTGAATTAATATTTTCATTAATATAATGTAGTACATTTAATTTGTTTAAATTTGCCATTCTTAAATATAATAAATTATTTAAATTCTTATGATTATATATTTTTGCTCCATATCCTAATTGTTGTTTTATTAAATGTGATACATCGCTTTCAATGCTACAACCAATATTTCATTCTAAATTTTGATGATGAATACCTTGCTTATTATTACTGAAATAATTACTCGCCTTTCTTAAATTTATTTTAATATCTTTATTTAATTCATTTTTAGCAATATTACGAATAATTTTGATTAATTCTTGATGATTTCCATCCTTATATAATCTAATTCAACTATTTAGTGTTACTTTGCGATTTTCAAAAATAATATTAAATGCAGTTTGTTTTAATTTTTTAATAGCGTGATAACCATCTAAAATATATCTAACATTACCGAAACTATTGGCAATTTCTCTAATTCAAGAATCACTATCACCACAAACAATTATTTTGTCATAATTAATATTAACATAATGTTTTTGCAATTCTTTAATTAATAAATCACGATAATCCATCGTATTTATTCGTTTACCAACTTTTAACATTAGAAAATGACCTCGTTTGTTTTCTAATTCTCTACGAGCGTTTTTGTAATTTTTTTCTTTATGTCCGGTATGAAAAGTAACTAAATGAATTCTTTGGTCTTGTTTAATTTTATGATCTAATGTCGCTAAAAATGTCTCATCTAGTTGAATATATAAATCCTTATTTTTGACATCAATTCTAGTTTTAGTTTCTTTTTCTGCTAGTTGAAAATATTCAGCAATATCGTATTTATTTAAAATACTTGAAATACTAGCTTTTGAAATATAACAATGATTTAAAGCATCTTAAAACATCGCGATATCGTTTTACCATCACCTAAAATACTTAAAACTTTAAATTGAACATCAAAATAAATGCATTGTTTTGTTTGGGCAATAAACCAATTTCTTTATCTAACAAACATACATATTCAAATTTACCTGATTTTTGATTTCAATATTTATATCGGCGTCGTTTAAAAGTAACATCACCAAAAATTGTAATAATTTTTCTTCAAGCAAAATGAACTGCTTTATAACCTTGTTTTAACCGATAATGATATTTATATAAGCATTCATCTAATTTTTCATATTCATTGGCTAATTGTTCACATTTATTGGTGTACATATTTTTATGGGTTGTAAATAAACTAAATCAATGCTTATTTTCTGGGGTTTTTAAATTATTATTAATTTCTAACATAGAAAAACCACCTTTCTTGGTATTAATTTTAATAAAGTTAAATTTCATTAGTTTATTTTTCTATTTTAATGATAATTTTTTCTAGAATTAGTGTTCAATATTCTAAAAAATGATAAAAATTTTATTTTATAGTTTATAATTAAATTCGTATTAATTTAAAATTTATAATTTTAAGTGGAGGCGATAATTACTACAAAAATTTATTAAATTAGCAAAAATTCACAAAAAGGATTTAATAAATGAAAAAATTACTAGAAATTTTAGGAACAATAACAATAGCAAGTAGTGGAATAGCGGGAATTGTTTGTAATGCACCTGTCCAAACACAAGAACAACAAACTAAATTAGAAAACATAAATTATAAAAGACAAAAACGAAGCAATAATGAAAATAATAAAATAAATAGAACAAAAATTGCTATTAAAACAAAATCATTCATTTTTTCTTCTGGAATATTATTAAATAATAAAATATATTTTGGTTCAGCAGATCATAATGTTTATGAGTATGACCTCGCCACAGGACAACAAAAAATTATTATTACAACAAATGGAGGAATTTGATCTTCTGGTGCTGTATTAAATAATAAAGTATATTTTGGCTCAGAAGATCATAATGTTTATGAGTATGACCCCACTACAGGACAACAAAAAATTGTCATTAGAGCAAATGATTGAATAAGATCAGTGGGTGTTAGTTTAGTTTTCAACAACAAATTGTATGTTGGTTCAGGTGATCATAATGTTTATGAGTATGACCCCGCCACAGGACAACAAAAAATTGTTATTAAAGCACAAGACTCTGTTCAATTTTCTGGAGTAGTATTAAATAATAAAGTATATTTTGGTTCTGTTGATCATAATGTTTATGAATACAATCCAATAACAAAGCAACAAAAAATCGTTATTAGAACAGAAAATGAAATTCATGGTGGTGGAACTACTTTAAATAATAAATTGTTTGTTGCTTCAGATGACCATAATGTTTACGAGTATGACTCCGCTACAGAACAACAAAAAATTGTCATTATAACAAAAGGAAAAATTAGATCTTCTGGCGCTGTATTGAATAATAAAGTATATTTTGGCTCATGAGATAAAAATCTTTATGAATACGATCCAATAACAAAGCAACAAAAAATCGTTATTAGAACAGATTCAACAATAAATTACTTATCTGAATTAAATAATAAAATATATTTTGGTTCAGGTGATAATAATGTTTATGAATATAGTGAATATTATTTAAATGCAAATTTAGAACAAATTAATAATAACTCTGATAATGCAATTTTAAATGAACTAAATTATTTAAATCCTGATTTAGATATTTCACAATTAGAAATTATTAGTAAAACAAATAATTCAGCTATAGTAAAAATAAAAGATAATTTAAATAATAATATAAAAATACATTATTCAATTGATAATCAACAAAATAAAATTATTAATTTAAATGAATTGCTTAAAAAAGCATTATTTTTTAAATTTCAAGATGAAAATCCAAATTTAAAATTTAAGGAAATAAATTATATTGATACTAATAATTTAAATTTTTCAAATACTGAAATAACAAAACAAGAAAATTCATTTTTATGATCTAATGTTCCTAAAAATGTATGTTCTGATAGAGAAATTATCAATAAAACTCCAAATACAAGATCATTTAATGTACCCGCTTGTGAATATAATTCAAAATCAAAATTAGTATTTCAAATTACAACAGGATTAACTAAAACAAAACAAGAAAATAAATTAAATGGTTGAAACATAAATTCTGATGATGAAATGAAATTAACGGATTTTACAAATATAAATAATAAAAATTCTGAAATCATTAATGTATTATCAAATGAATTTGATTTATCAAACACAAATAAACAAGAACAAGAAATGATTTTAAGTATTTTTAAGGAACCCGCTGATAAATTTGAACTTAATCCCAATGAAAAATTAAAAATTACTTATCCAGTAAGAATAATTACATCTAAAGTTATATTAAATTTAAAACAAAAAATTACAGGAAATATTACTGCCAAAATAATTGATGATAACAATAAAGAACAAATAGTTACATTATCAATTAAAGAAGCGATGCAAATATTACAAAAATATAGCTTATTGCCAGATGAAATTAATATAGATAAAAACAATGATAACATAACTTTTAATGGGGAAGCATTTTTTTCATCAGAAAAAGAAGGGCCAGTAAGAACAAATACAGTTACTACTTTAGAACAATAACTTTAATTGAAACAAGCACAACAAGTTTGAATTTCTTGTAAAAATAAAAAATATTCAAACTAGTAATTAATTAAAATTACTGGTTTTTATTTTGTCAAAATATAAAAAATGAAAAAGTTGTTTAGTTGTCCAAAAGTGTTTGTTATCGTAAAAAGTCATCTTTCTTTTGGCAGTTATAGTTTTTAAAATATGCTATTTAGCATTTCAAAATATGACTAAAAAATGAACAATGCCAATTCAAAATTGGAGTAGTGCAATTTCACATTTAATGATAAAATTTGAAGACAGAGTTAATTTAAGTTAATTACTTAGAGACACATATAAAATTGTACAGCCCCTAGAAAAAAACCACGCTTCCTGAATAGTAAATTTTACCAGTTTAATTATTTTTAAATTCAGTTTTAAATTCTAATATTTTTCATTTTGCATATCTTTCATTTTTGTTTCATTCTTGTACTTTCATTTTTATGTTTTTTAATTTTTTATTTTGATACGATAAAAAATCTTTATTTTCTCAATATCTTGGTTCACTGTTTTTTTCTCAATTTAAATCATATTCTAATGATTTTAATATTGGCAATGTAATCTTGTCATTTTTGTCAACATAAAATTCTCAATCATTAAGTTTCATTCGTGGAGGCAAGTTTTTGGGCATAAATTCATTTTCTACATTAAATTTTATTTCTCATTTTTGATTTCACTTGCTATTGTCATCTTTTGATGATTTAAGTGTTAATTTTGATTTTTTTAAGTTTAATTCGTATGATTCATTATTTTGCCTTTTGCTTCTAATTAGTGATTGTGTTTTTGTTTTATCATTGTTAATGTTTTGGGGAATAGTAAAAATGTTATTGAAACTAATAATTAACACGGTAAATATTTTCATAAACATTTTTATCACTCCTTTTTAAAATATTTTATTTTTCATTATTCTTTTTTCTTTAATTTTTTTAATAAGTCACTCAATGCTACAGTTTATAACTACTGCTATTGTAATGCATATATCTAAATACCTTAGTATCATAAGTGAAATTAATGCTTCAAATTTTTCATATAATAATTTCAAATCATTAATTTCTAATTTTAAAAATGGAATGAAAAAGATAGTAATCATAAAAATGTAAGGTAAAATTTTTCATCAATATTTTTTTAAAGAATTAATGAGTTTGTTTGATTTCATTTTTTAAGGCTTTTTTTGCTTTAATTTTTTGAATAATAAAAACGGATTAATTTTTTAAATTGAATTACAAAATATATTGTTCCGCCTCATCAAAAAACAAATATTCCCGCTAGCAAATGACACTATTGAACTTCTCGAATAAATCGACCATCTCTCTTTATTCATAAAATCATTAAATTCGTTACTTGTTCCAGTTATTCATTTAGTATCGATTACTGTTAATGCACAAATTAACAAGCTTATAAAGATAAAAATGATACTTAATACTATTTTTAACCACTTTTTTTAAAAGAATTTTTAATTCTTAATTTTAATGGCATTTTTTCTTTTGAATTATCTTTTTTAAATAATTTTCCTAAAAGTTTTTTCATTTTTATTCTCCTTTCGTGTTTAAAAATTTTTAATTTTTGGTTTTTAATTATTAAGTCTGATTTTTGATTAATATGAATAGTATTTCACTTTTCTAATTCTAAAATTTCTTTATTTTTTTCCATTATTATGTATTTAAGAATATTAACACTATTTTCTAATATGGCATTAGCAATTTTTAATTTGTCATTCTCTGTTTCTAATTCTTGTTTTTTAGTTCATTTTTCCATTTTTTACCTACCTTTAATCACAATAAATAAAGCAATAAGTACACAAGTGACACCAAGAATGGTGAAGATTGGATGTTGCGAAAATGTCCGAACCATTGGTTTAAATAGTTCTAAAATTGTTAAATTGCTAGTAATAAACTTTTGGAAATTCGCAAGGCTTTCGCTAATATAGTTTGTTAAAGTTTCAAAATGACTACCAGCTAAAAGTCCAAGAACAGTTATTAAGATAAAAATAATAATTAGTTTGAACATATTTATTTACTTTTTTGATTTCACGATTTGAAATTTTTATTTTGTCTAACTGTAACTGTGGTAATTTGACCGCTTTTTTTGTGGTGAAAATTACCGACTTGTTTGTCTTGTTTGTTGATTCTAGCGGATATCTCTTGGTGGTGTTTTTTAACTTTTCCTCATGCACTTAAACGCCCACTATTTTTAACTGCATATCGGCGTTCTCGCTCTAAATTAACTTGTTGACTACCAATACCAAATCCAAGAATAATTGCCATAAGAAATTCTACAGCCAGCATTAAGAATAAAGGAAATATTAGTTGAATTTTTGTTCCTGGTACTTCAAGACTTCAAATTAAATCAAAAACTTTATAAAGCATTTGGGCAAGAAAGTCGGCCATTTTTGCAAGATTTTCCATTTTTTATTGTTCCTTTTCTTTCATTTTTCTTAAAAATTTGCTAAATTTATCCATTTTTAAGTATTCCAAGTCTTCTAAATCAATTGCCGTGTCAGTATAATATTTATCTTCATAGTCAGGATTAATTTTTGAATTTAAGTAATCTCTTAAAAACGCTAGGTAAAAAGAATTGTAAGTGTTAAGTATTGGTAGAGGAATTTTTAGTTTAAAAAAATAAATATCAAGTTCAGTAATATCACGATATTTAATGCGACGACCTTTTTTACTATTTTTAGCATCAATTAAGGTGTTTCGTCAGCGTTCATATTCTTCAATGTTCGTAACAGTACCATAGACAACTTTTAAGTAGGGACGAAAAATATTAACGGGTTTTTTACGAATTGCTACAATCACATTATTGGCAATATTACGAACTTTAACTTAAATATGTTTATCTCTTTGACCGCTAGCGAGAACAATATGACCAAAATGCCGCGCCAGAGCAAAATACTCTTGGATACCGGTTTCTTCGTTTTTGGTATTATTTTTTTCTCAATCTGTTCCTTCTAAAAATAAATTGGTTTCATCTCACAAAAGTAAGGTTTTGTCTGGCAATACCGGATAATCAAAGTCTAATAATCCCATATGTCCTAAACTTAATTTTTGGGTTTCTAGTAATGGGAAGGTTGATGCGATATGATATTTCTTCTTTTTTAGTAATTTTGAGGCGTATGCTAGAAAAGCAGTTTTTCCAGTTCCTAATGAACCAATAACAATATTTAATGGTGAATTTTTTAAAAAATTAATAACTTTGTTAATTTGTGTTAAATTACTGATTTTAAAAAGGAAAATTAAAATACAACCTGCTAAAAATAAATAACTTACAATGTTTTTAAAATAACCGTTGTAAATGTATCAAATTGCTCCGCAATGTCATAAAATTAAAAATGAGGTGCGATTTAATTCAATAAAATGATTATTTTTTTCTATTATTCATTTGCAAAATTTCATCTTGCACCTCACTTTATTTTTTTGTTAGCGAACTGCTCCAAGTAATTTTTCAAACATTTTAAAGCAAATAAAGAATATTGCCAAAATAAATGGAAAAATGAATATTCAGTAGTCAGCAAAGAAGTTACCGACTTGTGGCATATTAACAGCAATAATTTCTCACATTTTAGTAAACGTTGTTATATTGCATTTCATAATTTAGTCATCGCGTCACTAGCTGTTATTTTTTCTACTTTTGCAGGAGGTGCATCGGCCAAGAAAGTTCCAATCATATAATCCACTCCCTTTCTCTTTAAAACATTCATCATTTATATTCAAAGTTTTTCTTAAATTTGTTAAAACCACGATTAACCTTAACACGATTATATTTTTTCCTAATTAATTTTGAATTTCTTTGGGAATGCATCACAATATAACTTCTTGACATTAATTTTTTCCCTATCTAAATACTGATATGGTTTTTCAAAGGAGCATTAGAATAAATCACACCATAATCGCTGTTAAAAATCAAAAAGCAATGTTTGCTATTAAAAGTCAAAGTGGTGCTTCGATTAATTTAATTTCTTCGCCACCACTAATATGAGCTGGAATAGTTATAATTTGAATAAATAAATCTCAGAAAGTTTGTTTAATTTGTTCTCAATTAAATTCTTTTAAATTTGCTGTCATTTTTTATCTCCCAAAAATCATTTTTATTGGTAAATACATAATTGAAATTAAGGCGAAAAGAAAAGTAATGATAGGTCGCGTTTAGTTTTCTTAGGTATTTTTTTAAAAAGAAAAAATAATCATTTACTATAAATTATTTCAATATGCAAATTAAGTATATATTTCTTATGTATGATTTTTGTTGTAAAAACTTATTTTGATGTTGTTTTTATAAGCGTTTTCTTTAGGTTTTATAACCTTTTATTGAGATTACGTTTGTTGATATTAAATATTTTGTTTTATTACTTATTTTTCAAATAAAATGATAATTAAATTGTGATTATTTTTCTTTCAAAATTATTTAAATCTCTGAAAATAAAAATATCAACATAAGGGTTTAACTCCAAACTAATAAACAGCGATATTATATTTTAATGTATAAAAAAGTTAAAGTAAAAAATAGTAATTTTACATAAAAGCCTTTTAAAATTGTCAAGTTGATGATTTTTTTATTTTATCAATAGTTTTCGACAAAATTAAAAAAAATTATTAATTTTATTAAATTTTCACTAATATTTTTACTTACTTAAATGTAATATATTTATTTGTATATACAATGTTACCTTTACTAATTCAACTATCATCATTTTTATTATTATATTTATTTCATAATGAAGTTTTATATATTTCTTTTCTGATTTTTATTTCTGAATTAATATTTTCATTAATATAATGTAATACATTTAATTTGTTTAAATTTGCCATTCTTAAATGTAATAGGTTATTTAAATTCTTATGATGATATATTTTTGCTCCATATCCTAATTGTTGTTTTATTAAATGTGATACATCACTTTCAATGCTACAACCGATATTTTATTCTAAATTTTGATGATGAATTTCTTGCTTATTATTACTGAAATAATTACTCGCCTTTCTTAAATTTGTTTTAATATCTTTATTTAATTAGTTTTTAGCAATATTACGAATGATTTTGATTAATTCTTGATGGGGATTTCCGTTCTTATATAATTTAATTCAACTATTTAGTGTTGCTTTGCGATTTTCAAAAATAATATTAAATGCCGTTTGTTTTAATTTTTTAATAGCATGATAATCATCTAAAATATATCTAACATTACCAAAACTATTGGCAACTTCTCTAATTCAAGTATCACTGCCACCACAAACAATCATTTTATCATAATTAATATTCACATAATGTTTTTGTAATTCTTTAATTAATAAATCATGATAATTTATCGTGTTTATTCGTTTGTCAACTTTTAACATTAAAAAATGACCTCGCTTGTTTTCTAATTCTCTACGAGCATTTTTGTATTTTTTTTCTTTATGTCCGGCATGAAAAGTAACTTGGATATGGATAGGTTACAATAAGTTGGACCATATTTATGCGGGCTTTGCTAAAGTTTAATTGTATTTAGTAATTAATCAAGGGTATAATTAAATAGTTGAAATATAGGAGGATGTTTGATGAAATTTACAAGTAAAAAAAATATTGAAGAAAATAAAGGAAAATATATTATTGAATTTGAAGAAGAAGAATGAAAAGATATTATTAAAAAGGTAACAAATAAGTTGAAAGCCCATTTACAAATACCAGGTTTTCGTAAAGGCAAAGCGCCAGAAGAGATGGTAGAAAAATATTTAAGTAATGAAAAAATTTTGAATAAAGCTCATGATGTTGCAGCTGATAAAGCGTGAAAATTTGCTTTATTACAAGACGATCCATTGCAACCTTTTAATCAGCCAAGTTGAAATATCGATACTTTATCAATGGCAAAATATATTATTTCTTTTGAATTTGATTTAAAACCAGAAGTTAAAATTGAAAAATATACAAATATAAAAATCGAGAAAATGGCAAATATTGTTAGTGATGAGGATGTTAATCAAACACTTATTCAATTACAACAAAAATCAGCTATTTTAGAAATTAAAGAAGATAAGATTGCTAATGGTGATGTTGTTATTTTTGATTTTGAAGGGTTTAAAGATGGTAAGTCTTTTGCTGATGGAAAAGCTGAAAATTTTAGTTTAGAAATTGGTTCAAAAAAGTTTATTCCTGGTTTTGAAGAACAAATGATTGGATTGATAACTGGTGAAGAAAAGGATTTACTTGTATCTTTTCCTAAAGATTATTTAAAACCAGATTTAGCAGGAAAAGATGTGACTTTTAAAGTTAAGATTAAAGAAGTTAAAAATAAGATTGTTCCAGAAATTAATGATGATTTAGCAAAAGATGCTAATATTGATGGCGTTGAAGATTTAACACAATTAAAAAATTTTATTAAAGAAAATTTGATTAAGCAAAATGAAGAAAAAATTAAAGATGAGTTTATTAATAATTTATTATTAGAAATTTCTAAAACAGCAACGATTCATATTCCTGAATCAGCTATTGATAAAGAAGTATTAGATCTTCAAGGTGAGTTTGAGCAAAAGTTAAAAGAACAAAATATTGATTTAAAACAATATTTGAAATTAACTAAATTAACTGAATTAGATATTAAAAAAGAGTTGCGAGGCGATGCTAAAGCAAAAATTAGTCATTATTTAATTTTAGAAGAAATTATGAATCAAGAAAATATTCAAGTTAATAACGATGAGGTAGAACAAGAAATTTTTGAGTTTGCTAAGTTTTATAATATGACACCAGAAGAAACTAAAAAAAAAATTATGGATACCAGCATTGTTGAAGAAGGTTTAAAACGTCGTAAATTATTAAATTTTCTTTATGAAAATAATGGATAAAATGAATTTAGCACGTTCGCGTTTAGTTTTCTTAGATATTTTTAAAAAAAGAAAAAATAATCATTTACTATAAATTATTTCAATATGCAAATTAAGTATATGTTTATTATGTATGATTTTTGTTGTAAAAAATTATTTTAATGTTGTTTTTATAATCGCTTTCCTTGGTTTTTATAACCTTTTATTAAGATTATGTTTGTTGATATTAAATATTTTGTTTTATTATTTATTTTTTAAATAAAATGATAATTAAATTGTGATTGTTTTTCTTTCAAAATTATTTAAATCTTTTCCTACCTAACAAAACTTTATGCGTCTATTTAGCACTTTAATATTGCAAGTGCTAAATTTTTATTATATAATTAATTAAATATGTTTTACGGAGGTATCATAATGATAGATAAAGAACAAATAAAATCTTTAGAAAATATTCCTGTTTTGGTTACAAGAGGTAGTTATATTTATCCAGGATTTGAACAGGTTTTAGAAATTGGTCGTAATAAATCATTAAAGACTATTGAGGTGGCTAAGGATAATTTTGATAGTCAAGTTATTTTAGTATCACAAAAAAAACCTTTAGATGATGAACCAACAATTGATGAAATATTTGATGTTGGAGTTATTGCTAATTTAAAAATAAAAAAAGTTTGAGAAGAAGGTTCGTTTACGGTTAATTTTAAGTCACTTAATCGAGTTAAATTACTAAATTTAAAAGATAACGGCACTTATTATGAAAGTGATATTGAGGTTTTAGAATCAAATCAAGAGGGTAATATTGAAGATTTAGTGCAAAAAATTACTAATAATTTAACAGGATTATTGGAAATGCAAGAAGGTCTTCCTGAAAATATATTACAAGAGATTAAGGTAAATGTTAATAGTAGTCCTGGAGAAGTAATTGATGCATTAGCACAGTTTTTACCTTTTTTACCATTAGATAAAAAACAAGCTATTTTAGAAGAGCTGAATATTGAACAACGCTTGAATCTTTTAATTGATAATGTTAATAGTCGAAAGCAAACTGGTGAAATTGATCAAAATATTTCTGAAAGAATTAAAGTTAGAATTGATGAACAGCAAAAGAAATTTTATTTACGAGAAAAACTTGAAGCAATTAAAGAAGAATTAGGCGAAATTGATGATGATAATAATGAGATGAAGAAATATTTAGATCGTCTTGAAAAAGAGCCATTTCCTGAGAATATTAAACTTCGCGTTAAAGAAGAAATTAATCGTTATGAAATGATGCCACAAGCATCAAGTGAAGCTAATATTATTAGAACATACATTGATTGGGTAATGGCGATTCCTTGACATGAAGAAAAGAAAGAAATTGAGGATTTACCATTTGCTTTACAAACTTTAGATAAATATCATTATGGTTTAGAAAAAGTTAAAGAACGAATTATTGAACATTTGGCAGTTAAACAAATGACTAAATCATTAAAAGGACAAATTATTTGTTTAGTAGGTCCTCCCGGAGTAGGAAAAACTTCACTTGCTAAGTCAATTGCTGAAGCAACAGGAAGAAATTTTGTGAAGTTATCGTTAGGTGGTGTTCGTGATGAATCAGAAATTCGTGGTCATCGAAAAACATATATTGGTTCAATGCCAGGAAGAATAATCCAATCAATGAAACGAGCTAAAAGTATTAATCCTTTATTTTTGCTTGATGAGATTGATAAGATGGCTAATGATTATCGTGGAGATCCTGCTAGTGCGATGTTAGAGGTATTAGACCCAGAACAAAATTTTGAATTTTCTGATCATTACTTAGAAGAAAATTATGATTTATCAAAAGTAATGTTTATTGCTACGGCTAACTATATGGAAGATATTCCCGAACCATTATTAGACCGAATGGAAATTATTCAATTATCATCGTACACAGAAATTGAAAAAATGGAAATTGCTAAAAATCATTTAATTGTTAAAGTATTGCAAGAGAATGGTTTAAATGAACAGTTATTAAAATTTGAAGATGGAGCAATTAAAGAAATTATTAAATATTATACTCGTGAAGCTGGTGTGCGACAATTAGAGCGATATTTGCATCAAATTGCAAGAAAGTTTATTGTTCGTTATTTAGCTAAGCATTTAAGTGATGAATTAGTGAATATTGAAAAGGTTAAGCAATATTTGGGTAAACATAAGTTTGAATATACTGAAAAAGAAGGAACAGCTCAAATTGGTGTTGCTACTGGTTTAGCATATACTACTTTTGGTGGTGATATTTTATCAATGGAAGTAAATTTCTTTACTGGTAAAGGGCAATTAGTTTTAACGGGAACTTTAGGTGATGTTATGAAAGAATCAGCAAATATTGCTTTGGATTATTTAAAAGCTAATAGTAAGAAGTTTAATATTGATTCTGAGTTTTTTAGTAATAATGATATTCATATTCATGTTCCTGAAGGGGCAGTACCTAAAGATGGTCCTTCAGCCGGGATTACAATAACAACAGCAATAATTTCTGCTTTAACTAAAAGACCTGTATCTAGTGATGTTGGAATGACTGGAGAAATAACTTTGCGAGGCAATGTTTTACCGATTGGTGGTTTAAAAGAGAAATCGATTTCTGCTCATCGCAGCGGGATTAGTACAATTTTAATACCTGATAAAAATATGAAAGATTTAGATGATATTCCTAATGAGGTTTTAAGTGAATTAAAAATTATTCCTATTAAACATTATGAAGAAGTATATGACTTTATTTTTAATCTTAATTCAACAATAACACCAACTGATGTTCTTACTGATACTGTAGCAGTTGCCACTTAATTACAAAGATAATTTAAATACTATGAAGAAATTCTTTATAATATTTTTTATATTCTTATTATTTTTAAAATATTTTTTAAAAATAAATGTGGGTTAGTTATTTTTATTGTAAGATTACTTTATAAATAAATAAAAATATTTTTTATAAGGTTAATTGCATTTAATGTAATTATTAAAAGGGGGTTTAGTGTGATTCTAAAACTATCCCAGCAACTGTGTAATATTGACATTAATTATATAAATCATTGAAAAGTTATTTTTGAGAAGGCATAATTGGTGGTTGAAATTAAGTCAGGAGACCGACCTCTACCTTAGAAAAAATTATTTAATTCTCCCGGGGATGGGTTATTAAAAAATGATTTTAATTTGAGGACTACTTTTAAAATTTATTTTTTAATCTTAAACCATCACTAGATGATGGTTTTTGTTTACAGTAAGGAGACAATGATGAAATTAAATATTTTTAAATCAACAGTAGTTATCATTGAAGAAGATAGTTATTGTGTTAAAAAACTGGTTTTAGGACGCATAAAGTTTTGTTAGGTAGGTAAAGTATTTTAATAAGTATTAGGGCAGTCAGCAATGATTGTCTTTTCATTTTATAAGATGTTAAAAATTTGTTCTTTAAAAATTAAATACAAGTTAGTTAATAATGTTGGTATGTATTAAAGCATGATAAATTGTGGGGGTCTCCATAACCAAAAGAAGTTTACCAGTTAATAGACAACATCCTATTAGCTATAGCAATTTGTTTCATTTTGCAATAAAAAAATGAATGGGTGGATTTCCTGAAAATATACATGCTATTAAATTAGTTCCAAGGGCAAGGGGGGGGTGCGGACATTAAAGTGTAGAAATTTCTATATAGGGAGATACTAAGTTTAAAATTATTAAAATCTTTATCTAATTAAAAAACAAAATTTACTTACAAAGCTTGTTAAACACTTAAATCTGCGATATATAAGTGTTTAAAAAACTAAGTTAACTAACTTAGTTAATATAAACTTAGTTTATTCATAAGAAAGGTAATTTATTATGAAAAACATTGAAAACATTTTCTTAAATACTAAAAAATATTTCTTAAAAGAAATTCAAAATTAATTAGAAAAAAATATAACCGTGTTAAGGTTAATCGTGGTTTTAACAAATTTAAGAAAAACTTTGAATATAAATGATGAATGTTTTAAAGAGAAAGGGAGTGATTATATGATTGGAACTTTTTTAACAGAAGCCACCCCGCCAGCAGTAACAAAAATAACAGCTAGTGGCGCGATGACCGATGACTAAATTATGAAATGCGATTATTAAAACAGCGTTTACTAAAATGCGAGAAATTATTGCTGTTAATATGACACAAGTCGGTGACTTCTTTGCTGATTACTGAATATTCATTTTTCCATTTATTTTGGCAATATTCTTTATTTGCTTTAAAATGTTTGAAAAATTACTTGGAGCAGTCCGCTAACAAAAAAATAAAGTGAGGTGCAAGATGAAATTTTGCAAATGAATAATAAAAAAAAATAACCATTTTATTGAATTAAATCGCACCTCATTTTTAATTTTATGACATTGCGGAGCAATTTGATACATTTACAACGGTTATTTTAAAAACATTGTAAGTTATTTATTTTTAGCAAATTGTATTTTAATTTTCCTTTTTAAAATCATTAATTTAACACAAATTAACAAAGTGATTAATTTCTTAAAAAATAACTCACCATTAAATATTGTTATTGGTTCGTTAAGAACTGGAAAAACCGCTTTTCTAGTATACGCATCAAAAATTACTAAAAAAGAAGAAATATCATATCGCATCAACCTTCCCATTACTAGAAACCCAAAAATTAAGTTTAGGGCATATGGAATTATTAGACTTTGATTACCCGGTATTGCCAGATAAGACCTTACTTCTATGAGATGAAACCAATTTATTTTTAGAAGGAACTGATTAAGAAAAAAATAATACCAAAAACGAAGAAACTGGTATCCAAGAATATTTCGCTCTAGCACAGCACGCCATTTCGGTCATATTGTGTTAGCTAGCGGTCAAAGGAGACAAACATATATGAGTTAAAATTCGTGATATTGCCAATAATGTGATTGTCGGCATTCGTAAAAAACCCGTTAATATTTTTCGCCCCTACTTAAAAATTGTCTATGGTACTTTTACGAGCATTGAAGAATATGAACGCCGGCGAAACACTTTAATTGATGCTAAAAATAGTAAAAAAGCGCGTCGCATTAAATATCGTGATATTCCTGAACTTGATATTTGATTTTGTTAATTGATACAACAATATTCGAATTCACGGCAGCCTAAATTATTTAACACCAGTTGAATTTAGAAAATGGCAGTCTACATAAAAAGTGTCCTCTAAAAAGGGTTGCCATTCCAAAACCCTGATAAACTTTGATAAAGTTTTTTATTATTTTTTAGAAGTAAAATTTGAAGACAGAGTGAATTTAAGTTAATTACTTAGAGACAAAGTTAATTGTGCAGCCCCGCCTTTCTTATTTGATTTAATATATTTTCAATATTGTTAACTTTATCAATTAAAGATTTCATAATTTGTTCTAAATTACTTAAATTATTTTCTGTTGTTGTTTTAATTTCAGTGATTAAATCGTTAATTGTATTTTTGATATTATTTTCAAACATGTATACTTTCCTTTCTAATTTTTGATATTAATAAATTCATCATTTATTTTTCTTAAAAATTAATTTTTTAATAATTTGATGATTATTTTTGCATTGCAAAGTTAAAAATTAAAGTTTAGCATTTATTTTTTGTTTATTAATAAATTCTAACCTTGCTAAACAATGCCGAGCATATTTTTTATAATATCAACCACCTTTTCTGTTTTTGGTTAATTTTGTAAAATAATCATCGATATAACACTGACATTTGTTAATTAGTGTTGATTTATTTTGTACTTTAATTTTTAACTCTTTTTGACAGAGTTCTTTTAAAGACACTCGCAAAACCTCCTTATAAATAATAAGATTTCTAAAATTTTTTTATTGTGGGACACCCACCCTTTTTAACTATTGTAAGTTAAAGATTTATCCTCAAACCACGATAACTCTTTTATATTGCCTAAAAGAATTGAATTGACTTTATTGTGTCGTAGCGGCGGCGGTGCAGCGCGGGACACCCACCTCTATATTGTGTTTATCCTTGCTTGCTTGCTTGCTTGGGCTTTACGACATTCCAAGTAGGAGAGTTTTATTTAGTTGGTTTTGCTGTTATTTTCTTAAACTAAGCAAGGTTAAAGACAATTTTAACCTAATTAAAAAAGACAGAATTTTATTTCTGTCTTTTTCTTAATTTTTGGAAAATTTATACCAAACGTTAACTTTCTTTACGTGGTCAATTTATACTTGAATAACTAAAATGAACAAAAGAAATTTATATACGGGAACATTGTCCCAATATTATGCTAAAAAAATCCCCCAAGCTTAAACAATAGACGTCAATATTTTTCTCATTATTGAATAAACTTGGTACATAACTATAACTAGCTTAATTAAAAATTATATATTCCTGAAATTAAGTTAAATCGTAATCCAAACCTTCTAATCTTATTGCGATAACGATAAACGGTCGCGTTTAGTTTTCTTAGGTATTTTTTAAAAAAGAAAAAATAATCATTTACTATAAATTATTTCAATATGCAAATTAAGTATATATTTCTTATGTATGATTTTTGTTGTAAAAACTTATTTTAATGTTATTTTTATAAGCTTTTTCCTTAGTTTTTATAATCTTTTATTGAGATTATGTTTGTTGATATTAAATATTTTGTTTTATTATTTATTTTCCAAATAAAATGGTAATTAAATTGTCGTTGCTTGTAATTAAAAATTATTTAAACCTTTTCCTGCCTAACAAAACTTTATGCGTCCATATTCAAAATAGTAGATAAAATTAAAGGTTATGTACCAAGTCTAATGTTGTTTACAATGAGATTTAAAATAATTTAATTGTTATGAAGAAAACCTTTCGTGATTTGCTTTTTTTTAATAAATTTCTGACTAAACAAAACATTTCTATTTCTCTCGCTAAATGAAATTTAACAACTTATAATGAAATAAAATAATGATGCGAAAAAAATTTATGCGAAAAAATAATCGTGGGAAAATGAAACCTTATAAGTTAAATATGGCAATAGTAATTAATTTCTTAAAAGCAACACTAACTTGAATAATAAAATTACATTTGATCCTTAAAATCAACAGCAATTAAGTTTAAAGCATTTTTAAAGACATGCTGTGTGCTGATAATTAAATGCAATCTTTGTTTTGATAAGGCAATATTAGTTTCATCCAAAATTTTACATTCTGAATAGTATGAATGAAATTCCCGTGATAATTCTTGAATATAATCACAAATAATATTGGGTTGAAAAGACTTAGCAGCACTTTGTACTGCTTTACTAAAATAATCTAATAATTTAATTAATTCTCGCTCCTTGGGATGTGTTAATAAATGATAACTAGCAATTGTTTTTGTTAAATCAATATTATGAGACACGTTTCGTAAAATACTCGCACAACGCGTTGTAGCATATTGAAAGTAATAAACCGGATTATTATTACTTTGAGATGTTAAAAGACTTAAATACAAATCCATATGACTAGAAGATGATTTTGAACATAACATATAACGAACAACATCAATACCTAATTCCGCAACTAAATCAATTAACCATACGGCCGTCCCTTTTCTTTTTGACATTTTATATTCTTGACCATCTTTAATTAATCGCACCATTTGAATAATAACTATTTTTAAAATATTAGAATCATAACCTAAAATTTGTAAACCTGCCTGCATTCGTGTTAAATAACTATGATGATCTGCTCCTCAAAAATTAACCAAATAATTAGCTTTTGCTCTTTTAATTCGTAAATTATGACAAGCTAAATCCGGTAAAATATAAGCATACGATTTATCTTGTTTAACAAGAACTCGGTCCTTATCATCACCATAATCTGTTGTTTTTAATCACAAAGTACCATCTTTTTCAAAAACTTTATTAGTTGCTTGTAATTCCTTTATTAACTTATCAATTTCTTTTGTTGTATACATTTCTAACTCACTAGACCAATAATCAATATTAATTCGAAATTCCTTTAATTGCGTTTTAATTAATTGTAAAAAGAAAGCAATGGACTCTTGTTTAAATATTGCTAATACCTGTTCATCATTAATAACATCATTAACAATTCGTACAGTAATAAATTTATCTTGATATTTATTCACAAAATTAGCTGCTAATATTTCTTGATAATTACCCTGATACGATTGTTCTGGAAATTCAACATTAACTCCTAATTTTTGTAAATAATACGAAAAAATTGTATTTGCTAACACATTAATCTGATTACCAGCATTATTAAGATAATATTCCGTTTCAACAATATTTCCTGCAAATTTTAAAATTCTTGCAACCGCATCACCAATAGCACCATTACGAGCATGACCAATATGTAAAATTCCTGTTGGATTAGCAGAAACAATTTCTAAATTATACTTAATATTAGTACATTCTCCACTACCAAACTTAGTTTTTAATTTTAAAATTTCGGTAATAACAGCGCTAAGTTGATTTTGATTAACTGTTAAATTAATGAACCCGGGAAAAACAAAATCTATTTTAGTAAAAAAATCATTTGCCTTAATAACAGCAATAATCTTTTTAGCAATGACTTCCGGTTTTTGCTTTAAAATTGGCGCTAACACCATCGCAATATTAGTAGCATAATCACCATATTCAATATTACGAGTTTTCTCAATAACAATATCATCAACAAAAGGAATAATATTATTTACTGCCTCTTTAAATATTTTTTGAATTTGATTTAAAATTAGTGACATTAATATTTCTCCTTTTTCGCTTCATAATTTTATTACTAACAATAAAATAGACTCGGTACATAACTATAACACTACTTTATACTTACTAAACTATAAAATCATTTTTATCTTTGTATTTATCTAACATTTGTACTCCGCCTAAAAAATAATATTATCAAAATAGTAGATAAAATTAAAGATTATGTACCAAGTCTAATAAAAATCCTAATAATTTAAAATAACCAATTAATTAAGCAATTATTTTAACATTTCAATATAATATGTTTATTTATCATCAATAGATAAAACTGCCATAAAAGCTTCTTGTGGTAATTCAACATTACCAAAAGCCTTCATCCGCTTTTTACCCTTCTTTTGTTTTTCTAACAACTTTTTCTTACGATTAATATCGCCACCATAACACTTAGCAGTAACATTTTTTCTTAACGCCTTAATAGTTTCTCGTATAATGATTTTATTACCAATGGAAGCTTGTACGGGAATCTCAAAGTTTTGTTGTGGAATAATATCCTTTAATTTAGCACACAAATTTCTTCCTCGAGCATAAGCAAAATCTTTATGTACAATCATTGATAAAGCATCAACAATTGCACCATTCAATAAAATATCCATCTTTACTAATTTACTTGGTCGATAACCTAATAATTTATAATCTAATGAAGCATACCCCTTAGACACAGATTTTAAACGATCAAAAAAATCAAAAATAATCTCATTTAACGGCATTTCATAAGTCAAAATCCTTCTTGTGTCATCAACATAAACAAGATCTTGATAAATGCCGCGTTTTTGCTGACATAATTCCATCAAACCACCTAAATAAGTTTCAGGAGTCATCATCGTTACTTTAACAAAAGGCTCATTAATAGTACAAATTTTTTGTACTTCCGGTAATTTACTCGGATTATCCACAGTAATAATTTGTTGATCAGTTAAATGAACTTCATAAATAACACTTGGCGCCGTGGCAATTAAATCTAAATTATATTCCCTTTCAAGTCGTTCTTGAATAACATCCATATGTAATAAACCTAAAAACCCACAACGAAACCCAAATCCTAATGCTTGTGAATTTTCTGGTTCATAAATCAAAGCAGCATCTGATAACTGCAATTTTGATAATGCATCTTTTAAATCTTCATAACGCGAACTATCAACCGGATATAATCCACAATAAACCATTGAATTAATTTTTCGATAACCTGGTAATGGCACTAATGTTGGAAAATCAGCATGTGTCATTGTATCTCCTACTTGAACATCTTTAATATTCTTAATAGCCGCCGCCACTCAACCAACCTGACCAGCGAATATTGCATCCTGCTGAACTTCCAACGGTGTCTTAATACCAACACTAATAACTTCATATTCACCCATTGTTGCCATAAAACGAATCTTATCATTAGGTTTAACAGTTCCTTGAAAAACACGAATGAAAATCATTACGCCACGATATTGATCATAATAAGAATCAAAAATCAATGCTTGCAAAGGAGCATCATCTTGTGATTTTATTGGAGCAGGAACATCTCTAACAATAGTTTCCAAGACTTCATCAACATTTAAACCAGTCTTTGCAGAAATTAACGGAATATGAGAATACTCAATTCCTGTCAATGCTCTAATTTGTTGTTTAATTCTTTCGGGTTCCGCATTAGGCAAATCAACCTTATTAATAACAGGAATAATTGTTAAATCATTATCAATCGCCAAATAAACATTAGCTAATGTCTGCGATTGAATCCCTTGCGTAACATCAACGACTAATAATGCCCCCTCACAAGCCGCTAAACTACGAGAAACTTCATAAGTAAAATCTACATGTCCCGGAGTATCAATTAAATTAAAACAATATTGTTGATGATCTTTAGCAACATACTGCAACTGCACAGCATTTAACTTAATAGTAATTCCTCTTTCTCGCTCTAAATCCATTGAATCTAATAATTGTTCTTTTAATTCTCTTTTACTAACCGTACCAGTTAATTCTAAAAGACGATCCGCCAAAGTAGACTTACCATGATCAATATGAGCAATAATACTAAAATTACGAATTAAATTTTTATTTGTTGCCATTATTTTTAATTTCCTTACTCTTTGTTCTAAATTACTATTTTCTAACGCTGTCTCTCGTAAATAATCAAAATCATTATCACTTCAAAGATAATCATAACTGATAATATTAATTCTAATTAAAAACCAAGTAATAAACAAGGAAAAATGTTGGTCGCGTTTAGTTTTCTTAGGTATTGCTTTGAAGAAGTAAAACAATCAGCTAATTATATTATTTAATTACTAAACTAACCCCGCCTCTCTTGTTATTGTCATTTTTATTCGTTATCATTTTATCATATTATTGAATTTTTACACAATAAAAATTAATGGACGCATAAAGTTTTGTTAGGCAGGAAAAGGTTTAAATAATTTTTAATTACAAGCAACGACAATTTAATTACCATTTTATTTGGAAAATAAATAATAAAACAAAATATTTAATATCAACAAACATAATCTCAATAAAAGATTATAAAGACTAAGGAAAACGCTTATAAAAACAACATTAAAATAAGTTTTTACAACAAAAATCATACATAAGAAATATATACTTAATTTGAATATTGAAATAATTTATAGTAAATGATTATTTTTTCTTTTTTAAAAAATACCTAAGAAAACTAAACGCGACCGGTTTTGCCATTTTTCTAATGATATTAAGGATTTTCGTGTAATATATACATATATATTGAAAAAATAAAGTAATAAAGGAATTAAAATAATGAAAATTTTAAATATAATAATTTTTTCCAAATTAATAATATTACCAATAATTGGCTGTTCTAAAAAAACAAATGAATCAGTAGAACAAAAAAATAACAAAAATAAAACTTATGATTTTAAAATTATAGAATTAGAAAAAGTGAATTTTTGGATTTTGAATTCAACAAATAGTGTTGCAGAGATTAACATATATAAAAAAGATAATAGCAATATAAATGAAAAATTACCAGAAATAAAAAACTTAAAAGATTTTACTTTCCAATTTACAAAAGAATTGCAAAATAATCAGGATAAACAAGAAAAAATTAGAAACTTAATAATAACACATGGACAAAAAATAAAAGAACTGGAATGGCAACCCTTTTTAGGGCAATTTTTATGTAGACTGCCATTTTCTAAATTCAACGGGTGTTAAATAATTTAAGCTGCCGTGAATTCGAATATTGTTGTATCAATTAACAAAATCAAATAGTTCTTATTTTAATTGTGTTAAATTTTCAAATTTTTTACCCTTAATAAATTCTGTTTTAAAGGTTTTGTAAGTTGTTGTTTCGGCCACAGCATTATCATAAGCATAAGGGCAACCTTTATTGTTTAATGATCTTTTAATATTAAAGGTTATTAAAATTTCATCAATGATTTTATTTTTGAACTCATTACCACGATCGGTATGAAATAAAGTTATTTGCTTTAATAGTCGTGTTATTTTATGAAAAGCTTGTTGAACTAGTTCAGCGGTTTTGTTTGGCCCAGCATTATAGACGATTACTTCGCGATTAAACAAGTCAATTAATAAACAAATATAATGTCATTTTCCTCCAACTTGCACATATGTTAAATCACTAACAACAACTTCATTAAGTTTTTTGTCATTAAATTCACGATTTAAAACATTACTAATTTGGGCATTATTAGTTGTTGTTTTGTGATTACGATATTTTAATTTGGTGTATCTAGAGTATCTAGAAACCAAATTATTTTTGAATCATAATGCATCTGATTTTTCGCCGCGATAAGATGATATCTTTTCTTATTAAAACAGCTTTAATTTTACGGGACCCATAAATTTTGCGACTTTTATTAAATGTATTGACAATTTCTTGTTCATAATTATTAACTGCATTTATTAGTTTGATTATAATTAAGTTTTAGATTTTAGAATAACTAACCCCGCCTTGATAACAAATAGGACAACCATCATTAGTAAATGTATAATTTGGATATTGCGAATGATAATGTTCTGCAACTGCTGATGAATCAATTTGTTGATTAACAATAGATTTATTATATGTTTCTTGCTTCGGTAAGTTAATATTTAATGCTGGTTCTGGTTGTTGTTCATAATAATTAGATTTTGTTTGATATCTTGATCTTGCTTGTACATATACATATTCTTGCGGATAAGAAACTGTTTTTTGCATTCCTGTATTAGCTTGGCGTTGCATTGTTTGGTCAAAAATTCTATAAGAATGGCTTTCTTGATTTTTATTTTTGTCCTGTTTTGGTTTCTTATTTTGTTCTTCAATCGGATTATATTCATACACAGGACTTTTTAACTCATCTGGTTTTCCCGGAAGATTAGCAAATAAAAACTTTTGTGTTTCTTGCTGATTAATCGCAATAGTTTTTCTCGTCATTGGCATTGGTGAATGATAATAAATTTTATTAGGATTAGGATCAATCATTGTATCAACAACATCGTCTTGATTAAATAGATTTCTTGAATCATTTAAAGCTATATCTACATCAAGATTTGGATTTTGATGACTTTCATTAGCAAATAATTGCTTCCCAGAACCATATTCCCCATTACCAGTTTGAACACTATTACTACTCATCAATGGTTGTGGTTGTTTAGCATAATTAAACTGCAAATCACCTCTTGGAGTAACATATGAACACCGAGGTTGCCTAACTTGTAAATCTTCATTATTAATATCCATGTGCTTGCTATCACAAGACCGCAATTGTGAATCAACCTTTTTTTGACTTAATACCACATTATTATTTGAATCTAATATTTGTGACTGAACTTGTGGATATTGCTGTTGTTGATAATATTCATTAGCAAATAATTGCTTCCCAGAACCATATTCCCCATTACCAGTTTGAACACTATTACTACTCATCAATGGTTGTTTAGCATAATTAAACTGCAAATCACCTCTTGGAGTAACATATGAACACCGAGGTTGCCTAACTTGTAAATCTTCATTATTAATATCCATGTGCTTGCTATCACAAGACCGCAATTGTGAATCAACCTTTTTTTGACTTAATACCACATTATTATTTGAATCTAATATTTGTGACTGAACTTGTGGATATTGCTGTTGTTGATAATATTCATTAGCAAATAATTGCTTCCCAGAACCATATTCCCCATTACCAGTTTGAACACTATTACTACTCATCAATGGTTGTGGTTGTTTAGCATAATTAAACTGCAAATCACCTCTTGGAGTAACATATGAACACCGAGGTTGCCTAACTTGTAAATCTTCATTATTAATATCCATGTGCTTGCTATCACAAGACCGCAATTGTGAATCAACCTTTTTTTGACTTAATACCACATTATTATTTGAATCTAATATTTGTGACTGAACTTGTGGATATTGCTGTTGTTGATAATATTCATTAGCAAATAATTGCTTCCCAGAACCATATTCCCCATTACCAGTTTGAACACTATTACTACTCATCAATGGTTGTTTAGCATAATTAAACTGCAAATCACCTCTTGGAGTAACATATGAACACCGAGGTTGCCTAACTTGTAAATCTTCATTATTAATATCCATGTGCTTGCTATCACAAGACCGCAATTGTGAATCAACCTTTTTTTGACTTAATACCACATTATTATTTGAATCTAATATTTGTGACTGAACTTGTGGATATTGCTGTTGTTGATAATATTCATTAGCAAATAATTGCTTCCCAGAACCATATTCCCCATTACCAGTTTGAACACTATTACTACTCATCAATGGTTGTGGTTGTTTAGCATAATTAAACTGCAAATCACCTCTTGGAGTAACATATGAACACCGAGGTTGCCTAACTTGTAAATCTTCATTATTAATATCCATGTGCTTGCTATCACAAGACCGCAATTGTGAATCAACCTTTTTTTGACTTAATACCACATTATTATTTGAATCTAATATTTGTGACTGAACTTGTGGATATTGCTGTTGTTGATAATATTCATTAGCAAATAATTGCTTCCCAGAACCATATTCCCCATTACCAGTTTGAACACTATTACTACTCATCAATGGTTGTTTAGCATAATTAAACTGCAAATCACCTCTTGGAGTAACATATGAACACCGAGGTTGCCTAACTTGTAAATCTTCATTATTAATATCCATGTGCTTGCTATCACAAGACCGCAATTGTGAATCAACCTTTTTTTGACTTAATACCACATTATTATTTGAATCTAATATTTGTGACTGAACTTGTGGATATTGCTGTTGTTGATAATATTCATTAGCAAATAATTGCTTCCCAGAACCATATTCCCCATTACCAGTTTGAACACTATTACTACTCATCAATGGTTGTGGTTGTTTAGCATAATTAAACTGCAAATCACCTCTTGGAGTAACATATGAACACCGAGGTTGCCTAACTTGTAAATCTTCATTATTAATATCCATGTGCTTGCTATCACAAGACCGCAATTGTGAATCAACCTTTTTTTGACTTAATACCACATTATTATTTGAATCTAATATTTGTGACTGAACTTGTGGATATTGCTGTTGTTGATAATATTCATTAGCAAATAATTGCTTCCCAGAACCATATTCCCCATTACCAGTTTGAACACTATTACTACTCATCAATGGTTGTTTAGCATAATTAAACTGCAAATCACCTCTTGGAGTAACATATGAACACCGAGGTTGCCTAACTTGTAAATCTTCATTATTAATATCCATGTGCTTGCTATCACAAGACCGCAATTGTGAATCAACCTTTTTTTGACTTAATACCACATTATTATTTGAATCTAATATTTGTGACTGAACTTGTGGATATTGCTGTTGTTGATAATATTCATTAGCAAATAATTGCTTCCCAGAACCATATTCCCCATTACCAGTTTGAACACTATTACTACTCATCAATGGTTGTGGTTGTTTAGCATAATTAAACTGCAAATCACCTCTTGGAGTAACATATGAACACCGAGGTTGCCTAACTTGTAAATCTTCATTATTAATATCCATGTGCTTGCTATCACAAGACCGCAATTGTGAATCAACCTTTTTTTGACTTAATACCACATTATTATTTGAATCTAATATTTGTGACTGAACTTGTGGATATTGCTGTTGTTGATAATATTCATTAGCAAATAATTGCTTCCCAGAACCATATTCCCCATTACCAGTTTGAACACTATTACTACTCATCAATGGTTGTTTAGCATAATTAAACTGCAAATCACCTCTTGGAGTAACATATGAACACCGAGGTTGCCTAACTTGTAAATCTTCATTATTAATATCCATGTGCTTGCTATCACAAGACCGCAATTGTGAATCAACCTTTTTTTGACTTAATACCACATTATTATTTGAATCTAATATTTGTGACTGAACTTGTGGATATTGCTGTTGTTGATAATATTCATTAGCAAATAATTGCTTCCCAGAACCATATTCCCCATTACCAGTTTGAACACTATTACTACTCATCAATGGTTGTGGTTGTTTAGCATAATTAAACTGCAAATCACCTCTTGGAGTAACATATGAACACCGAGGTTGCCTAACTTGTAAATCTTCATTATTAATATCCATGTGCTTGCTATCACAAGACCGCAATTGTGAATCAACCTTTTTTTGACTTAATACCACATTATTATTTGAATCTAACTGTTGTTTTTCATTGCTAACAACTACTCGCTCCGCAGTAATCTGTGAATTAAACAACATCTCGTCTGTTGCTATTTCTTCATAAATCGGTTCTTTAATTATTTTAGGAATCTCATAACAATCATCTTCATTCTCTTTTAACAACATTGGATTTAAAATATCTGGTAAAGATTCCTCTGATTTTACCAACAATTTATTGTTATCAATATCAGCATTTTCATGCTCTTTATCATTAAAAAACTCTGAATGTAACTGTTCTTTTTCTAAAGACAATGTGTTATTTCTTTTAATATTTACAATTTCTTCATTTGTAATATCTAAAAACTTTTCGTTATTAATTTTTCTAGCAACATCAGTAACGATATTATTAATTTGATATTCTTTACAGTTAATTTTATGGTTAATAGAATTTTTAATTAATGATAAGAAAGAATTTTGTAAAAATAATAATCCCATTGCTAAAACCGCTAAAACAAATGAAAATCATTGTATTCCTGTAAAAATAATCATTAAAATTAAAACAGTAAAAATAGTTCCTGTTAAAGCAAAATTTGTGTAAAATAGTCTAATTACCACTTTATGATTTTTACGATAACAAATTTGTGATACTACTATTGTTAGTAAAACAAAAAATAGCATCATTAAAATTCCAAAAAATACATAAATTATAAGATTACTCATTAAATTATTTTTTAATTTAATTAATGCAAAAGAAAAATTTTCTTTATCAAATCTTAAAAATAATTTTTTTAAAAAAATTTCATTAGTGATAAAATTAAAGATAACCGGCATTGATAATACTAATAAAAATACTCCTAAAAGAGTAGCTAAAAATATCATTACTGCCCCCATAATCATTAATGTCATTGCTTTTCACTCCTTAATTATACATTGCCTAAATTCAAGAAATAAACTATTATTTCCCTTTTATCTTGTTAAATTATACACCATTTTATAAAAAAATTGTTGAATAACTTTTTTAATTTTGTAGAAAACTCTTGATATTTATTGAATATACTTAAAATTAGGTATATTTTTAATATAAAAGAGGAAATAACATATGGAAAAAATAATTGAAGAATTAATAAATATTTTAACAGACGATCAATTTTTAGAATTTTATGAAAAAATAAAACAACAAGCAGAATTAATTAAAAAACAAAAACATTTAAATAAAATTGATCAAAAATTTAGTGACCGAAGGGATTAAATGCTCTAATTGTGAATCTTGTCATTGTGTTAAAAATGGTCATAATCCAGAAGAAATGGAATGGCAGTCTACATAAAAAGTGTCCTAAAAAGGGTTGCTATTCTATCATCAAGAGTTTTCTACAAAATTAAAAAATAACTTCAATAAAATAAAAATTTTTTACCAGTAATTAAATTAATAATAAAAAATATTAACACAATAACATCTAATATAAATTATGAACGAATAATAACAATCTCACTACCTGTGGCATCAATAATTGTTGAAGCTTTTTGGTCAATAATATCCCCATCAACAATAAAATCAACTTCAAGTTTATTCTCATTAACAGTTATAATTGGATTTTCATTATGAATATTAGCGCTAGTGGCAAATAGTGGTCCTGTTTGATAAACAATATCTTGTAACCAGCGATAATTGGTAATTCTAATCGCTATCGTTTCTGTAGCATTCACTTTTTGTTTAACAATAATTGTTATTTTCCCCTGAGGATACGATTCATATAACTGTTCAACTTGCGAAGTGATAACCCCAATATCTTTTGCCATTGCAATATCACTAACAACAACTGCTAATGGTTTATTTTTATCTCTTAATTTTAAATTCGAAATTCTTTTAGCAACAAATTGAGAAGAATAAATTCCCACTAAACCATATACTGTATCGGTAGGAACAATACCAATTTGCTCATTTAATAAATTGTGAATAACAAGATTTTTTTGTTCTAATGATAATATTTGCATAAACTAATAAAACTATCTCAACGACGTTTCTTCCAAATACTTTTTAATATCATTATTCATAATAGTTATTCCTTCATTAAGACTTTTCTTAAAAGCAGAACGATTAGTACTATAAAACTTATTTACATTATCAGCATAAGAATTAAATCATTTATGATCTAAATCAGAAATAAATTTACTATCTAATTTATATAAAATAGCATCTTTTAAATATCCAAAAAGCGGTTCGTGTTCTAGCGCCACACGAGAGATTAAAAGCATTATTTGATCAACATCAAGACCCAAACCATGGTCATGGTCATAACAATTATAAAAAATATTAATTAACTTCGCAACGCGAGCATTACTTTGTGTCATATTAATACGATGCAATTCCTGAACCAAAATAAAATCTTTTTCATATTCATTTTTAATTTACTGCGTAAGTCCCATTGTTGCTGGTGTAATATTTGGTAACAGGTTTACAACTCCCAAAAATACTAAATTCTTCATTTTCTTTTATTAATGGTTTAATATTATTATCCTGTAATAAATTTTCTTTAGCATAAAAATCATTAATATCATCGCTTTTAATATTCATTGTTGCACTTAAATTACAATTATAACTTTTGGATATTTACATAACCAGCATAAGCGTTATTAATGTTAGGTATATATTCCGTTTTTGGTTCTTTATTATTATTATTATATTTTATATTTTTTAAATTAGAATTTAAACTAAACGCTGTTAAATCATCAAAACTATTTTCTAACGGCAAGTTATATTTTAATAATGAATTATAATTCATTGCAAACTCAACAATAGCAATAATTTTAGCAAGAATTATTACTCCTCCGATAATTCAAATTGAACGACTATTTAATCGCGAAATGCTTAAGCCACTGTTACCACCATCCATATACATTGCTAATATTATTTGTGAATAAAAAAATAACATTAAAGATATTACCATTGATAATGATAATAAAAAAAATCAAGCAATAAGATATTTACTTTGCTTAGTTTTATAATTTTTAAAATTTAAAAATAAAGCAACAGCAATAGCTATTAAACTAATAAGTAGCGATAATAATCGTAACAAAAAAATTTTTGTTGAAGATAACACAGTAAAGAATCTTTAAAAACATCACACCAAACAACAACTTCACTACTTAGGTAATTAGCAATAATAAATATACAAGGTTTCATACTAATATTACATTAGCAATTAAATAAAGCCATTTTTCTTTTCTAATCATATTATCTCTACCTCACAATAGAAACTAATTTTACTTTACTAGATACTTTTCTTTTGCTTTCTAATAATTTTTTTATATCTGTAATTATATCACACAACAATTGCATTAAATTGGAATGGCAACCCTTTTTAGGACACTTTTTATGTAGACTGCCGTTTTCTAAATTTAATGGGTGTTAAATAATTTAAGCTATCGTGAATTCGAATATTGTTGTATCAATTAACAAAATCAAATCGCAGATCGCGTTTAGTTTTCTTAGGTATTGCTTTGAAGAAGTAAAAAAATCAGCTAATTATAATTATATTATTTAATTACTAAACTAAAAAACCTCGTGATTGCACAATTAACTGTGTCTCTAAGTAATTAACTTAAATTCAATCTGTCTTCAAATTTTACTTCTAAAAAATAATCAGCAACTTTGTCAATTATATCAGTTAGTTTTTGCTTTTTTATAATTTTTTGTTCTACTTCTTCGGACACATAAGAAATATATACTTGATTTGCATATTGAAATAATTTATAGTAAATGATTATTTTTTCTTTTTTTAAAAAAAATACCCAAGAAAACTAAACGCGACCTTGTTTGTCTTGTTTGTTGATTCTGGCGGATATCCCCCATCCCCATCTCTTGTTGATGTTTTTTAACTTTTCCTCATGCACTTACAATTAAACAACCACTATTTTTAATGGCATATCGGTGTTCTCTCTCTAAATTAACTTGTTGACCACCACTACCAAATCCAAGAATAATTGCCATAAGAAATTCTACAGCCAGCGTTAAGAATAAAGGAAATATTAGTTGAATATTCGTTCCTGGTACTCAAATTAAATCAAAAACTTTATAAAGCATTTGGGCGAGAAGGTCGGCCGTTTTCGCAAGATTTTCCATTTTTTATTGTTCCTTTAATAGAGTAAAATAATGTTGTAATCAATTTTTAGAAGAAACTTGAACTCTCTTAAAATATAAAGTATTTCCTTTTTTATTTCGTTTTACACTAATGGCAGTTTTTTTGAATTATGATTGTTATTAGAATTGTGCTGATAACGAAACAAAAATATTAAATAAAACTTAACTTAATTTAATTAATGTCTAAATAACTGTCGCCACTAAAAACGGAATTAACCATTATTTTTATTTCATTTTTCTTAAAAAGTTGCTAAATTTATCCATTTTTAAGTATTCTGTGGATAGGTTACAATACAATGAGTTGGACCATATTTATTTGGACTTTCAAAATAAGATAAAATTATTAAGAAAGTAGGAATATAAAAAATGGGCAAAAATTCATATACAGATGAATTTAAAAAACAAATTGTCATGCTTTATCAAAACGGGAAAATCATTATTGAAATTATTAATGAATATGGTATTTCAAAATCTGCTATTTATAATTGAATAAAATCATTCAATAATTTTGGTTCTTTTAAAGCAAAAGATATCAAAGTAATGAAGAAAATGAATTAATTTACTTACGAAAAGAATTAAAACAATTACGAATGGAAAACGATATTTTAAAGCAAGCGGCACTGATAATGGCCAAAAAATAACAATAATTAATAACAACAAAAACAAATATTCAGTGAGGAAAATATGTAAGATTTTGGGTTTATCAAAATCAACGTATTATTATTATCAATCTAATAAATGTACTAACAAGCAAGTTAATAATTATGAACAAGAAATTGTCAATACATTTAATAAAAGTCGCAAAATTTATGGGGCCCGTAAAATTAAAGCTGTTTTAATAAGAAAAGATATCATCTTATCGCGGCGAAAAATCAGATGCATTATGATCAAAAATAATTTGGTTTCTAGATACTCTAGATACACCAAATTAAAATATCGTAATCACAAAACAACAACTAATAATGCCCAAATTAGTAATGTTTTAAATCGTGAATTTAATGACAAAAAACTTAATGAAGTTGTTGTTAGTGATTTAACATATGTGCAAGTTGGAGGAAAATGACATTATATTTGTTTATTAATTGACTTGTTTAATCGCGAAGTAATCGGCTATAATGCCGGGCCAAACAAAACCGCCGAACTAGTTCAACAAGCTTTTCATAAAATAACACGACTATTAAAGCAAATAACTTTATTTCATACCGATCGTGGTAATGAGTTCAAAAATAAAATCATTGATGAAATTTTAATAACCTTTAATATTAAAAGATCATTAAACAATAAAGGTTGTCCTTATGCTTATGATAATGCTGTGGCCGAAACAACAACTTACAAAACCTTTAAAACAGAATTTATTAAGGGTAAAAAATTTGAAAATTTAACACAATTAAAATAAGAACTATTTGATTTTGTTAATTGATACAACAATATTCGAATTCACGGCAGCTTAAATTATTTAACACCCGTTGAATTTAGAAAATGGCAGTCTACATAAAAAGTGTCCTAAAAAGGGTTGTTATTTCATGTTCTGATGGGCACAACTGCAAAGACTGTAAGAAAGATAGTACTAGTAGTAAACATAGTTGCTAGCAAATTAAGACAATAGACTTGGTGCATAACCTTTAATTTTATTTACTTGCTATTTTGATAATATTATTTTTTAGGCGGAGTACAAATGTTAGATAAATACAAAGATAAAAATGAATTTTATAGTTTAGTAGGCATAAAATGTTATAGTTATGTGCCAAGTCTAATAAATAAATAAAAAATAATTCTCTAACAAAGGAATTTAGTTAGAGAATTATTTTACTATATATCTAGTTTTCCATTAAAATAACATCGTACACATGGGGTATTTGTCGTAATGATGACAGCAATTGTTGAAGAAGAACTTTGTTGGCAATTTTAATAATAAGATTAATACTGTACTTATTATCCGAACCTGTTTCAATATGAATTTGTTGAATCGAGGCATTTAAATTAGCAAGAATATTTGTAATATTAGCCATTAAACCATTACGGTCATAACAAATTACTTTAATATTACTATAATATTGATGGCGCTTAACAACATTTTCATTCCACCAAACTTCCAGAAGTCGCCCTTGGCGTTCTTCTGGAAGAATATTATGACAATTAACTCGATGCACGCGAATCCCGCCAAATTTACTAACATATCCCGTAATTGGTTCTAACGGCACCGGCATACAACAATGAGCTAAAGTTGCTTTAATGTTATCGGCACCTTTAACAATAATGTCGTCTTTTAAGTTAATTTTTTCAACTTTTTTTTCTTGAAGATAATTTAAATAAGTATTAGGACTAGTTTCGTTACTTGCTAATAAAAGATTAATTGCATCATCAAGTTGATATTTCTTATTAGCAACATCTAAATAAAAATCTTCTAAAGTATGATATTTTAATTGCTTTAAGCGATGCATTAGTTCTTTTTGGGAAACTAACTTTCATTTTAATTTCCGCTGTGTTAAAGTATCATCAATCACTTTTTTAACATTTTTAATTTTTTTAAGATCTTTAAATTCATTATCCTTATGAGTTTCATCAAATTCTTGCTCTTGTTTTTTTAAAAATCTTTTAATTTTATGCAATGCATAACTAGTTTTAGCAATAACTAGTCAGTCACGAGATGGTCGCATATTTTTACTAGTTTTAATTTCCACAACATCACCAGATTTTAAAACAGTACTAACAGAAACATAGTTACCATTAATTTTACCACCAGTAGTTTTCTCACCAATATCAGTATGAACTTTATATGCAAAATCTAAAATTGTTGACTCAAAAGGCAAAGTAATAACTTTACCATTAGGAGTTAAAACATAAATTAAAGAAGTAAAAATATCACTCTTAACTGCTAACTCCATATTTGGTTTTTCATTACTTTCTAACTCTTCATTATTAATATTCTCTAAATCTAAAATCCGATTAAAAATATCTAATCGCTCATCAATATCAGCTTGGCGTTTTTTAGTATTATAGATTTCGCCTTCTTTATACTTTCAATGCGACGCCGCCCCATAAGTTGCCTTTTCATCCATATCAACAGTTCGAATTTGAATCTCATAAATTATTGAATCCTGAATAACTGTTGTATGTAATGACTGATATAAATTATATTTAGGCGTTGCAATATAGTCCTTAAATCTTCCTGGTAAAGGTGTAAATTGTTGATGTAAATAACCTAAAATCATATAACATTCATCAATCGTATTAGTAATAATTCTTATCGCTAATAAATCATGAATATCTTCAAATTTACGCCCAAAATAATACATCTTACGATAAATTGAATAAATACTTTTGCTACGACCAGAAATTGTTGCTTTAATATTCTTATTATCTAATAATGACTTAATATTGTTAATCATTACTGCCATTAATGATTCTAAATGTTCTTTTTCCAAATCAACATTGCGAGAAATTCTTTTATACTCAACAGGATTTAAAATTGCGAAAGACAAGTCTTCTAAAAGACTTTTTACTTGTCGCATCCCTAACCGGTGTGCAATTGAAGAATAAACTTCTAAGGTTTCTTTCGCAATAACCTTTTGTTTTTCTGCTTCCAAATATTCAATTGTTTGAATATTATGTAAACGATCTGCTAACTTAATAACAATAACACGAATATCATGCGCCATACTTAAATATAATTTTCGCAAATAATTAGATTTAATTTCACTACGATTCATTTTAGCAAAATAAGATACTTTCGTGACCGCTTCAACTAAAGTTGATATCTCAATACCAAACTCTTTATTCAAGTCTTCAAAAGTTGTCGGTGTGTCTTCTAACACATCGTGTAATAAACCAGAAATTAATGTCGCTAAATCCATATGCCATGTTACTAAATAATAAGTTGTTCATAAAGGATGATTAATATAAGGTTCACCACTTTTTCTTAACTGCTGACCATGCTTATTATAAGCATAGACATATGCTCGTTTTATTTCCTCAATATCTTTTTTATTACTAATATAGGTTTTAACTTTATCTAAAACCTGTTTAAATGTTATCGATTTCATAATATCAAAATCACTTATTTTAATACTGAATTAAACTTTCAATTTTTAAATTAGGAAATTGCTCGCGAGCTTTAAAACTAGTCAATTCAATAACAAATACCGCGGCAATAATCTCGCCCTGTAATTCTTCAATTAAATTAATAATGGCGTCAATCGTACCACCACTAGCTAACAAATCATCAACAATAACAACTTTCATTCCGGGAACAATCGCGTCCTTATGAATTGCTAAAGTACTTTTATTATATTCTAATTCATAACTTTTATGAATAACTGCTCGTGGTAATTTGTCTGACTTGCGAATGGGAACAAATCCTAATCCCAATTCACTAGCAACCGAAGTTGCAAAAATAAATCCTCGGGCTTCGGGTGCCACGATAACATCTGGTTTAAATAATTTAACAATTTCTTCTAATTGCTTAACGACTTGTTTAAATGCTGCACCATTGGCCAATAATGGTGTTATATCCTTAAATTGAATTCCTGGTTTTGGAAAATTAGGAACATCAATTATTAATTTTTTTAAATCCATTAATTAACTCATCCTTCCAACATTATTAATCATTAACACCAAAGACAATTTGTTCATCAGGTCCAGTTAATGATTTATAAATTTTTTGCTTTTTATTTCATAAAAGCTTCCTTTTAATGTTAGCAACATATACTCATAATCATCGTAATAAAATTGTTGAAGAATAAATACCAATAACACTACCTAATAAAAGAGCAAATGCTGCACCAATATTTTGACCAATAACAAATAATGTCATTGACAATAATAAGACTAACGACAAAACAATTAAACTACTTTTTAAAGTCATTGTAAACCCAGTGTTTACCAAATCCGATAAATTACTCTTATTCATTTTAGTACTATCCAAACCAATTTTATTTTCCCGAACACGGTCAAAGATAATTATTTTATGAATAATAGCAAAGATAACTACTGCTAAAATAGCTGTAACAACCTCAATCGTTACTTCAAAACGACAAATAATTATCAAAGAACAAGTTAATAAAACATCATGAATAATTGTCAATATTAATGGTAGAATAAAACTTCAATCAAAACGAATAATTAAATAAATTAGAATAATCACCATAATAACTGCTAACACAATAATCCCATCAATGACAACATCACCACTAGTTTCATTTCATAAAGAACCATAACTAACATCATTAATTCTCATCTCAGATTGGAAATTATTTTCTGATAATCAAGTTTGTAAGGAGTTAACATATTTATTATCAATTAAGAAAGTTTTAATAACAATATTATATCCACGATCTTCAATACGTCTAAATACTGCTAGGGAATAACTATCTGTTGAATAATCGGTTTTAAATTTAGTAATAATTTCATTTTTAGTTTCCTCAATCGCTTTTAGAAACGCCTCATCATCAGCGCTCGTAATGTTATGTCCAGAAGTTTGCACTTGAAAAATTGTTCCGTGCGTAAATTCTAAACTAGTAACCGGTCCTGCAGTTGTAACAACAATAGCACCACACGAAATAATAATCGTAGAAAGCAAAACTAATCATTTAAAACTTTTTTGATAACTAAATTTCTTAGAAAAATGCGTTATCTTATTAAAACCAATCTTTTTAATAACATGATGAATTTTTTGTTTTATAATTACAAAATTAGTCATTACTAAATCTTGACGATTATTAATCCAGTTTAACGATAATAGCGAATAATAAATCCCTCGAATTAAAACAATACCAAAAATAAATGCTCCTAAAATACTAATAATTAGCATAATTGCAAACGATTTAATAATACCGGTTCCAAATCAATAAATAAAGAAACTAATTGTCAGTATCAAAACGGTCATATCAAAAATTGTTGATATTGATTTTCGATTAGCATCTAAAAAAGATTGAATTAAAGATTTGCCCCCATTAAACTCGGTTTTCATTCGTTCTAATAAAATTATACTACTACTTAAAGCGATCATTATACCTATCAGCATTGCAATAAACACTTCTCAGCCATAAATACCTAATAAAACATTAAACACAACTATTGTAACAACAATCATTGTTGCTAAAATAAGACCCAAAATAAGACCTAAAACACGATAAAATACTGCCAAAATAACTAATATTATTAATAAAATAACACTAACAGTAATAATCATTATAACCTTTGTAGCATTACTAATTATGGTATCGGATACTGAATATGACTCAACTTGATAGGTAATTCCTTTAATCCCGGCACTAAAAATCTTAGCTAAACCAGCGGCCGCCTCTTCACCACTAATCTCAATAAAAGCAATATCATTTACTTTATCACTATTATTAGGTTTAAGTTGTAATGACGAAGATGTGATTAAATACTTATTTTTATATTTGTTATTCATAACATCTTTAAATTCAGTATTAACAAGTTCTACTAAAAAAGGACGAAACGGATTTAAATATCGTTGTTTATCATAAGTATCATCTTCATTATTAATATCAATTGTTAAATCACTATTTGGAGAATTCTTATTATAACTAAGAACCTCATTAAAAGTAACATCATTGTTTTGAAAATAGTTATAAATATCAGAATCCGTATTAACACCTTGATCAGCTAAATTTACCTCTTTAACATCACCATTTTTACGATTACGAACACTAGCCATTAAGAGACTTCGCAGAGCATTTCTTAAATCTTGAGCTTCAACACCTTGTAAAGCTAACGCTTTAGCATTAATAAATTTTCTAAATTTTATCAAATCGCTATAATTGCTTCGCATCTCATCTAACATTTGTCCAAAATCTTGTCAAACATAAACTGATTTTTTATCTTGATATTTTAAAATCACATTATATAATTTTAAATTTTTAATTTTGAATTCAATTGATGGTTTATTTATTCCCGAAATTAAAGAATTATTTATTGAACTACTATCAATAAAATCTTTTAAAACGATTCTTTTACCATCCTTCTTTGCTGGCTTATAAGTTTCACCTGTCCCTGTACCAACAAGTAAATCATCGCCTTTATCATCTAAAAAGAAAATTGATCCGCTGCGTTCAACATCGCGTAAAAAATCAGCAATATTACCATAATTGGCTTGCGGAACCATAACATTTAAACGATTCCCGCCAATATTACTATTAAAATGACTAATATCCATCCTTTTTTTTCTTAAAGGATCAATTTTATCTTGTAAAGTGTTAACAACCCCATGACGGTTTTTCGCATTTTCATAACTAACAATTGTTTGATATGTCCCGCCAACTAACATTCCTGAACGAAAATTATTCTTAACAAAAAAACTACTCGTAATCAAACTAGTAATGGTACTTAAAATTAAAATAATAAATAAACCGAATCGAATTCAAAGGCTTTGTTGTGTTTCTTTAATATTATTTTCCATATCTATACCTCATTATTTCTTTTCAAACATTTCTTTAAAATCATCTAACAATATTGTTTTATCAGTAATTAATTTATTATTAATATATTCAATAACAATATTTGGTTTAATATTAAATATATCATATGTTGCTTGTTGCAAACTAGTAACTTGCCGTTTATGCAAAATCATTTCCAAACAATAAAATAAATTGTCAAATCAGCGATTGACAACGAAGAAATTTCTAATTTCAATTCCATAGTTTTTAATTCTAATAATTTAAAAACATAACTATAACAAATAAGACTTTTCCATTACTTTTTTCAACCTTATTGTCAAATCACGTATAATTTAATTATACAATATAATTTTTAAAAGTGAAAAAATAATTGTCCTTACGGTCGCATTTATTTTTCTTAGGTATTTTTTAAAAAAAGAAAAAATAATTATTTATTATAAACTATTTCAATATGAAAATTAATTATATATTTATTATGTATGATTTTTGTTGTAAAAACTTATTTTGATGTTGTTTTTATAAGCGTTTTCCTTAGTTTTTATAACCTTTTATTTAATTATGTTTGTTAATATTAAATATTTTGTTTTATTACTTATTTTTCAAATAAAAAGGTAATTAATTTTTAATTTCTTTTCTTTCGAAATTATTCAAACCTTTTTCCACCTAACAAAACTTTATGCGCCCCGCACCGACTAGGATTGATGGCTCGTTTTTGTTTTTTTATAAAGGATTATTCCATATTGGGTTTTAGTGGTTGTTTTGTATCAAAGAAAGCACCTAAACCTGACTTTACCAAACCAATAAACATTACACACAATAAATCAAGAAATAATCTTATCCATCTTACCCTTACCACACCTTAAAACTCTTTTTTATTGCTTTAAAAGCATCAGAAAATTTATAATGTTGATGTCGCAAACATTCACAATTGGCAACTTGCATTTGATGCTTTCTAAAAACTTTATTAAAGTAATAACCCCTAATAATTAACTTAATAACAGTTATTAACAAATAAACAATTAATAATCAAAAATACACTTTAAGAAATACATTTTGAAAATCAAACAATATAAAAATTTTAAAAAACTCATCTGTGTTAGTTCTAATTATTGTTAAGAATACTCAAATTATAATAGCAATACTATGAAATATAATAAAAAAATTCATAAAACCTAAAACGCTTTTAAATCATTTAATATTCAATATTTTTTTAATTTTTTCATTTTTTAACTCCTTAAAATTAAATATATTGTTGATAAAATACAAATAGTTCCTAAAATTTGAAAAATTGAATGTCGAGAAAATAACTTTATCATTGGTTTAAGCAAATCTAAAATTTTAATATTATTTGATAAAACTTTATTAAAATATTCTAAACCCTCACACACATAGGCCCATAAACTTAAAAAGTCGTTTAAAGAAAAAATAGAAAAAACAGCAACAAGAATAAATAAAATTATCAATTTAAACATTTTAAAAACCTACCTTTTTATTCGCCGTCCATGTTGATTAACTCACGGTCTGTTTTCAGAACTATTACCATCAAATTTCTTAATTGGGCCTGGGCCTGCGGGCCATTAGATATTTTTCTCTTAGCTTCTCAATTAGCAACTGATTTTCGATATTTTTTACGAAAACCAACTCTTGGTCGTTAAATATGAATACCTAAAATGCCACCAATTACAAGATTTATCACAAGCATAATTAGCGGAAAAATAATAATACGAATATCTGTTCCAGGAAGGGTTAAAGTTCAAATTAAATCAAAAACTTTATAAAACATATCGCCAATCAAACTAGTCATTTTTTCTAAGTTTTTCATTTTTTAAACTCCTTTACTTGTTTTTCTTCTTCAGATTATTTTTTAACTTAGTAAGTATCTTGCTAAATTTTTTCATTTTTAAATATTCTAATGCTTCGATATCCATTACATTATCATTTCAAAATTTATGCTGATAATTATCATTCAAAGCACGATTACTTAATTCACGCAAGGCAAGAATGATAAATATTTATTATCGTAAAGATTTAAGATTGACATCGGGATTTTCAATTTAAAGAAATAAATGTCTAATTCCGGAATGCTACGATACTTGATTTTGCGACCTTTTTTATCATTTTTAGCATTAATCAAAGTTAACCGTAATTGTTCGTATTCGCTTACCGATTTAAAAGTGCCATAAATAACTTGTAAATAGGGTCGAAAGATACTAACTGGCTTCTTTCTAATACCAACAATTATTGAATTCGCAATATCACGAACTTTAACTCATATATGTTCAGCTCGTTGTCCGCTCGCTAATACGATATGGGTAAATTGTCGAGCAGAAGCAAAATATTCTTGTAAACCTTGAGTTTACCCTATCATTTTCTTTATAGTCAGTTCCTTCTAAAAATAAGTTGGTTTCATCTCATAACAGTAAATGCTTTTCTTCTAATATCGGATAATTATAATCTAATAAAGACATATGCCCCAATGAAAGCATTTGTTTATCAGTAATCGGAAAAGTAGAAATTGTTTTTCAACCACTCAATAAGTAAGAAGCCAAAACCATTAAAGCGGTTTTTCCAGTTCCTAAAGCACCAATTACTAAATTTAAGGGTGAATTTAATAAGAAATTAATAAAACTACGGCGAGCAAAAAAATGAGAAATTTTAGTATATAAAACATACAAAGCAATTAATAAATAAATAATATCAAATAACATTCGTCAACTTTGAGGATTATAATAATACAAAATTGCACCATAGAATCACGCAATAATAAATAAAGTGCGATTTAAAGCGACAAAATCATATAATCTTAAATTTATTTTCTTAAACAATAGCATCATTTAAATCACACTTTCTTTATTTTTATTACTATCTGCTGGGCATTAATTTTTCAAACATTTTGAAAGCAATTAAAAATAAACCAATAATTACTCCAAGCAAGAAAACTCAATATGTAGCAAAAAAATTAACAACATTAGGCATATTACCACCAATAATATCGGTTCAAATGTGACCAAACGCTCCAATTAACGCTTTTCATAAGTTAGTAACCGCTTGTTCACCAGTGACAGCCACAGGCGTGGTCGCTTCTACTAAGAAAGTTCCAATCATATAATCACCCCCCTTTCTAAACAAAATATGATTTAACCTTATAAAATAAAATAACCATAAATAAAATAATGAATACTAATACCATTCAAAAAGCAATGTTTGCTATTAAAAGTCAAAGTAGTTCTTTGGTTAAATCAATTTCTTTACCAGAAACTCACGCTGGAATAACTTTAATTTGAATAAATAAATCCCAAAAATACAATTTTGTCATTTCTCAATCTAAATCTTTTCAAGCAACTAAAAACATAATAATTACCGCTTAAAAGGTCAAAAGAGTAGAAAAATAATGGCCGAGAACAGCATTACAATTATTAAAATTGAAAACAAAAATACAACTTGGGGCGGTAAATCGGCAGTTGGATAAATTAATTCAATTAACTCAATAATTATTTTTTTAAACATTTTTTAAACCTACTTTTTAATTTCTTTTTCATCTTGTTCTAATAAATTTTGCTTAAACTTTGCAATAAATATTCGTTGTGCATAAGTAAAATCTTTTGATAGCTGTTTTGCTTCACTACCATATTTCTTTTTATCTTTAAAAAACCGATAAATATTAACTGCAATATAATATGCTAGTAATAATGTTAAAATCGTAAAAAACACTAGTCCAAATATAATCATCTTTCTTTTCTCCTTAATTTTCTAATTAATTTATTTTTTTAAATAATTATGTTCAACAAAATCAACACAAAGTCAATTATCACCAACTAAATCAGTTCTAACAGATTCAACTTCAGATTTAGACGCTCAAATTTTTTGTTCTAATCCGGTTTTTTTATTAATAAAATATATAAACTCTTGATAATAATCTTTACCGGGCTCATCCACATTAACTCACATTTTCATTTTTTAAACTCCAAAATTAATTTTTTTACTACATTAAATCAAAAAATGCAATAACTTAGTTAAATAACTCAAACTAACATTGATAATTAACGGGCGGAGCATGGAGCATACGCTTTCCGCATCGTTTAAATACCTTAAAAACCAACCTAAATTTTTTTAAACTATTTTTTCTTTACCTCTATTCTTAAAATGCCTTAAAATACCTTTAAAATGAATTTTTAAAATAATTAAAACTTACATCCTTTTTAGCAATCTCTTTCTCCGCAACAAAAAAACCTAACAACTCATGACCTAAAATCAAACTAGATTCTTGACCTTTCTTATTATTAACTAAAACCAACTGATACTCACCATCTTTAATTATTCCGATACAAATAGAATTCTCATATTTTCCTTTATAAACAAATCGTTTTGAAAACCAAATACCAGTAGATTCATACAATCAGGGAATTGCCGGTGCTTTAATAAGTACTGCATTTTGCGTTTCTTTCAAAAGATATTTTTTAGTATTTAAAAAAATATTTTCAATATTTCTCATATACATACCACCCTTACAATATTTAGTTATATTAACTTAGTTATATTTAACTTAGTCTTTTAACTTAGTTCAATATATTTCTCTTTAAACTTTTTCTTTAAACTAAATTAACATAACTTGTTAGTAAACTTCGTTTACTAAAAAACTTAGTTTATCAACAACAAGGCACAAAAAAATACAAGGCATAACTAAAAATAATAAATATTAATTTAACCTTATATTTCTTGTAATAAATAAATGAGCTCGTATTTATTTATTAATTAACAGCAAGTTTGTAGAAACCAAAATCTTGTCATATGTATATGGTTTCTACAACCCTATAGTTGTTGTCTATTGATAATTATGGTGATTTTGTATTATAATGTTAGAGTAATTTGTAATGCGGGTTTGGCGGAATTGGCAGACGCACCAGACTTAGGATCTGGCGTTTTACGACGTGGGGGTTCAAGTCCCTTAACCCGCACCATTTACTATAAAATGTGCACTTGATTGATAGTGCATTATTTTTTTAATTAATTAGTATTATTTATTAAATAGATATTTAAAAAATGAAAAAGGTGGGTTTAATGAAAATAAAAATTATTTTTATTGATATTGACGGGACTTTGTTTAATGATAATCATTGTCTAACTGAATTTAATAAGAAAATGTGTATTGCAGCTCAAAAGCAAGGTATTATTATTGTTATTAATACGGGAAGAGTTACTAGTAATGCTATTAGTATTGCTAAACAAATTAATGCTCATAAATTTAAAAGTTTTGTTGTTGCTAATAATGGTGTTCATATTTATTCATTTAAAGATAAAAAATTAATTTTTAATGGAAATATTAATAATGATTTTGCTAAAACAGTTTATCTTTGAGTTGATAATAAAGGTTTTAAATGCCAATTGTATACTGAAGATAGTTCTTTTGTTAATCGTGTTGGAGAAAATTCCAGTTATTGAGCTGATGTTATGCAAACAAAATATACAGTATTGAATAATGTTGATGATTTAATTACTGATATTGCTCGAATTATTATTATTGCTAAAACTATTACTAGTCAAGTTGCTTCTCAGGAATTAATTAATGAATTTAATGAAAAATTTTCACATTTAGATATTAAAGAGTATCGTCCAGGAATATATGAAATAACATTGCCAAAAATGAGTAAAGGTTATGGTGTTACATATATTTGTGATTTATTAGGAATTAGTCCTAGCGAAGCAATGGCTTTTGGTGATTCATATAATGATCAATGATTAATGCAAGCAGTGGATCACCCGGTGGCAATGGATAATTCAGTTGAGATTATTAAGGAATTATCTAATTATATTTGTCAAAGTAATAATGAAAATGGTGTTGGTAATATGATTAGTAAACACATTTTGAAGTAAAGATATTATTATTTTAATTATGTTAGAATAATAAAGAATGAAAGGAGATTTTAAAATGGTTATTAAAACAGATTTAAGTAAGTTTGATGAAGTTGTTAAAATTGGTAAAGTTATTATTGATTTTTATGCTGATTGATGTGGGCCTTGTAAAATGTTAGCACCAATTTTTGAACAATTATCTAATGAAATGAAAGAAGTTTCTTTTGTTAAAGTTGATATTGATGAATCACAAGAATTAGCACAAAGATTTAATATCAGTTCAATTCCGACATTATTAATTTTTAACAATGGTCAATTGAAAAGAACTCTAAATGGTTATAAGTCCAAAGAAGAATTAAAAATGTCTTTAAGTTAAAATTAGTAATTTTTTTCTTGCCAAATTTAATTTTTTATATTATTCTTAAACTATAATTTCATAAGAAGGGAAGTTTAAAAATGAAAAAACCATCAATTAAAGACAAAGTAGCTGATTTTATTGTCGAAGAGTATAAAAAATATGGGATTACAAAAAGCAAAGCTAATGACATTTTTGACAATATTATTAATATTTTAACCGAAGAAATTCAGAGTGCTGAGAGAACACCTATTTCAGGTTTTGGGATTTTTAAAACTAAAGAAAGAAAAGCTCGTGAAGGAAGAAATCCACAAACAGGAGAAAAAATCGCTATTCCCGCAAGAACTATTGTCATTTTTAGTCCTTCAACAACTTTAAAAGAAAAAGTTAATACAAATAGTTAATAGTTAACAATTAAAAATATTTGAAAAATTAAAGTAATTACTGTAATTTTTTTATTTAACTTTATTGTTTGCTAAATAATAAAAAATTAAAATAATTTACTATTTTTATTGTAATTGTGCTAAAAAATAGTAGTGTTTGGTCGCGTTTAGTTTTCTTAGGTATTTTTAAAAAAAAGAAAAAATACCTAAGAAAACTAAACGCGACCTTTTTTTAATATTTTTCTTGATTATGCAAAACATCTGTGGTATATTACAGGATCCTGATTTCTATATTGTTTATAAAGACGGTAATGGTAATATTATTTTTAGTGTTTTTGATTTTTATAAAAAAAATGGAGTTTTAAAAAATAAAACTTATAGTATTGATAAAATCGGTAATGTTAAAATAACAATTGCTCGTTCTAATTTTTATAATTTTTGAATAACTTCATTTTCGGCAGAAATGCCTTTTTTACTATAAAAAGATAACGAGCAACCATTGCCTACGGAAATAACTAAAAAGAATGGTGAATATCAGTATAATCAGTTTCAAGATAAACTTGATTATTTAATGACACAACGGCGAGATTTTGATAAATTTAATTATAGTTATTTATATTGAGTACCCGTTTTTAATTTCTTTGATAATAATTTTAAATATATGGTGAAATGTCAATTGAATTAAATGCTTTTAAATAAAATAGTAAATTTACTTTAATTTGCAGTTTTCAACCTGAAAACTCATTATATTTTTTTGATAGCTTAGAATTTTTTAGTTTTAGTGATGTTTTTAGAATCGAAATTTCTTTAGGAATGGTTACTTTTTATTTAAATTATAAAAAATTAATTAAGTTTATTTGATTGGATGGTTGAACTGAAGATTTTATCAACACCTTTTTTAGACAAATTAATTATTATGGTAATACTTTTTATTTTTTACGCTATGATGACAAATTAAAGACTGATTTTAAAGATTTTATGTTTTTTTATTTAAAGGACTTATCGAATCAGTATTATTTCAGTTTATTTGATAAAATTTATAAAGTTTTAGGTGGTTTTTTTACACAATTCTTTTATGCGAGTTTTGATATGAATGCTTCTACTTATGTAGGATTAAGTTATAAAGGAATGCAAGAAATTCCTAAAAATGTTTTACAAATGGTTTTTTTCTACCGCTCATTAATTACTTTTTATCCCAAACAATATTTAATTAATTTTGGTTCAACAATCGAAAATAGTAAAAATATGATTTTTCGTTCTTATTTTTTTGTTGAAGATAAAAGAATTATTAATGGTTTTAATAAAGGTGAAAGTTCTTATCAAATAAATTTTAATGTTTTAAAAGCATATAATAACCAATTATGGAATGCTACTAGCAATAAACTGCATTTTTATAATGCTAAAGTTGATGTGATGTACGGAATTAATATTTTTACGCTAACGTTTCCGCTATATAAAAAGAAAAATGAAAGCACTGAATATCATTATTCTTTATACGATTTTAACATTTTGAATTCAACAGCTTTTATTGGTGGCGGAATAAGTGGTAATATGGATGATTTAATTCCTATGCCCAACTGTTCTTATTGAGATTTATTTAGTGTGCTATATCTTGTGGTATTCAGCACGCTTCTGTTATTGTATTAAATTGATTACTTGGTCTTTCTGGGATTAATCTTTTAATTCGCCCCCTTGCGTTGCGTTGCGGATATGGCCAAAACAACAATTAATTTTACGAAAACTGCTTTTCCGTTGTTTGAAGTTATTCTGGCGTTTCAAATGTTATTTGAATTTGTAGTTCTACTAGCAATCTTGATAATGATATTAAAAAAGTTCTCTTAAATATTGCCATTATTTTTTATAATATAATTCCTTTGAAAAGAGGATTTTTGTTATGTGAAAATTTTTATAAGCTTTAAATTTATTATGTGTAATATAGTTTCTTTTTGAAAGGAGAAATTTTGATGTATAAAAAATTTTTAATTGCATTAGGTTTAGCAAATATAATGTTTGTTTCTGCTTGTAATTCTATTAATAGTAAAATTGAAAAAAAATATAATTTGGAGTTTGCTGAGATTTTAAATAGTTCTTTTGTTAATACAAGTGTTAGTAACTATTTAACGGGTTGATTACAAATTAATAGTGTTAAAAATCAATTACCCTCTGATACTGGATATTCTGATTTCTATATTGTTTATAACGACGGTAATGGTAATATTATTTCTAGTGTTTTTGATTTTTATAAAAAAAACGGAGTTTTAAAAAATAAAACTTATAGTATTGATAAAATCGTTAATGTTAAAATAACAATTGCTCGCTCTAATTTTGATAATTTTTGAATAACTTCATTTTCGACGGAAATGCCTCATTAATTTAGTAATTTAATAAATATTTTTGAAAATCGTATATAAAAATACGATTTTCTTAATTTAAGGAGTTTAAAAAAATGAAATATATTATTTATCAAGCTGATTTAGCAGATTTAAAAGCAAAAGTACAAAGTTGACTAAGTGCTAATTGTCGTAATCCTTATTACTTACTATAAAACTAAAAAACGCATTACTGCCTATTTAAATTTATGTACTTATTTTTATATTGAAGAAACCGCTTTAACAAAACTTATTAAAAAATATTTTAAGAATGCCACGAAAACCTTTTATCGTTGGGCGGAAAAAATTATGACCGCTTATTATTTTGACAATTTAGATTTATTATTGTTTAAAACTATAAAACCACAAAATTTTAATTATCAATATAGTTTAAATTCTCGTGAAAAAGTATGTGATTTATATTTTGATTACAAAAATCTTCAAGCCGGTGGAATGTGGTCTTTATTTAACAATTTAAAAATCGGTTTTCACGATATTAAAAATTCAGAAGTTTCTAAAAACATCAAAACTTTTTATCACTGAATTAAATTTGATCCTCGTTGAAAAGAATTAAAACAACAAATCAAACAAACTAAACGCCATTTTCATTTTAAGTGTTATGAAGTCTCTGAGATCGGTCTTTTACAAATATGGATGCCAAAATCATTACCACATCAAATTTTCCGGTTGATAAGAAATATTACATTTATGGATTTCATTGACAAAAAAACACGGCTAGTATTTGATTATGTTTATGATAGTTTAGGAACTAATAACGCGATTAACGCCGTGCAAAGAGTAATAAAAGATTTCAGGTGAATTTGTTGGCATAACCATTAAACGCCTTTGCACTGATAATGCCCCAGAATTTACTACTACTAATTGAAGTAATAAAAAAGCATACAAAGTAAAAGAAAGGTATTTTACAACCTTTTTTTCAAAAAACGGAATTGTTCACGAAACTACACCAATTCGCTCGCCACAGAGTAATGGCAAAATTGAGCGATTTCATCAGCATTATACCAAATTATTTTATTCTAAGGATAAGAAATTAAATCAAAATGAACTTCAACATTATTTAAACAAATATTATTACTTTTATAATTTTGAACGCCCCCATTCATATTCATCTTTAAATAATAAAGTGCCTTTTCAAAAATTATAAAATTTTTCAAAAAAACTTATTTAAATTATGCAGCTTTACAAAGAGTTTGTGCAGCAAATCCAAATAAAGCAGCTAATCCATCCAACTAATGGTGCTGCTTGCTGCCGCTAGAACACACAAAACCTACAGTAATTCCTACGGGGGCCAGGGAAGGCCCCGGGCCCCCGTAGTTATAGAACAACTAGTAGAATTAGTTTTTCTTTTAAATCTTAAATTATTATTTCGATTTTCATTCAAAGTAGCAGCTACGTCAATTCCTAACGAGATTCCTAATTTATTTTCAAGATTATTAACTTTTTTTATACTCATTGTCTTTTTGCGTTGTGTGCTCGTTGAGTATTGGAATTGTTTCATCATTGCTGATTGCGTTCTTTTCTAATTTAATTTTCTCATTGTGTTAATCCTTGTTGTCATTCAATTGCTGAATTATTATTATTATATGATTGTTTAACTCGCAAGAAGCGTTGTTGAGCTTGATTAAAAGCTGTATGATTTTGATTTCTTTGAAATTCTAATGCCACTCTTTGATATTCTTGATTAGAATTATTTCATTGATTTTGAATATGTAGTCATTGAACTTCTTCTCATCTTTTAGTTAGTTTTAAAATTTTTTCTTCTGTTTTTATAGATGTAGATGTAGGGCTGTTTGCAACTAATGTTAATGTTCCGCTTCCTGCCATTATTATTGTTCCTAAAATTCCTAGGAATTTTTTCATTTTTTTATTCCTTCTTTCTTTAATTAACATAAATACTATTATTTGGATTTTCATTATCTCAATATCCAATAGTATTTGTTTTGATAATAATTGATTGTTCTTGTTTTAAACTTCTTCAAACTTCGTGAAATTCAGAAAAATGTTCTCAAATGAAATTTGCCATTATATTTATATCTTCTTTATTTATAGAACCGCCAGCACCACTATGGTCTGATTTTGGTAAATTAGAAATTAATATCATTGTTTGTTCTAAAAAATTTTTTTTACTGTCAGATTCAAATTGATAAATAATTTTAAAAGCAATATCTGAGGATAATTTTAATTTTAATTCATCATGTTCTAAAAACTTATATCATTTTTCAAACAAATCATTATTATTTAATATTTTTTGTATTTCACAAGAAGGCAGATTTGTTGCAATTAACATTGGCAGGGCAGCCCCTGTAATTGTTATTGTACTTAATAAAATAAGTAATTTTTTCATATTAATCAAATCCCTTTCGTAAATTTTTGCTAATTAATAAAATTTACAACACTTTTTCTTTTCTCTAAAAATTAATCTACAGTCTTTATACTTTGTAATTTAATTACAAACTATTTTTAAAAATTTTCTGCATTATTTGATAATTTATCATCCTTTTTTAAAAAAATGCTTGTGATTGTCATAAGTCTGTGGTATGTTACACAAGGATGTAGAAAACTATATACATGTGACAAAATTTTGGTTTTTACAAGCTGGTTTTTTTAGTTCTTAACCACCTTGCTGTTAATTAATAAATAAATATGAGCTCATTTATTTATTACAAGAAATATAAGGTTAAATTAATATTTATTATTTTTAGTTATGCTTTGTATTTTTTTGTGCCTTGATAGTAATAAACTAAGTTAATTAGTAAACGAAGTTTACTAACAAATTTTGTTAAACACAAATGTTTAACAAAATAAATATTTAACTTAGTTATCTAACTAAATATATTTGTAAGGAGGGTATGTATGTGAGAAATATTGAAAATATTTTTTTAAATATTAAAAAATATCTTTTTGGATAGGTTACAATAAGTTGGACCATATTTATGTGGACTTTCAAAATAAGATAAAATTATTAAGAAAGTAGGAATATAAAAAATGGGCAAAAATTCATATACAGATGAATTTAAAAAACAAATTGTCATGCTTTATCAAAGCGGGAAAATCATTATTGAAATTATTAATGAATAGGGTATTTCAAAATCTGCTATTTATAATTGAATAAAATCATTCGATAATTTTGGTTCTTTTAAAGCAAAAGATATCAAAGTAATGAAGAAAATGAATTAATTTACTTACGAAAAGAATTAAAACAATTACGAATGGAAAACGATATTTTAAAGCAAGCGGCACTGATAATGGCCAAAAAATAACAATAATTAATAACAACAAAAACAAATATTCAGTGAGGAAAATATGTAAGATTTTGGGTTTATCAAAATCAACGTATTATTATTATCAACCTAATAAATGCACTAACAAGCAAGTTAATAATTATGAACAAGAAATTGTCAATACATTTAATAAAAGTCGCAAAATTTATGGGGCCCGTAAAATTAAAGCTGTTTTAATAAGAAAAGATATCATCTTATCGCGGCGAAAAATCAGATGCATTATGATCAAAAATAATTTGGTTTCTAGATACTCTAGATACACCAAATTAAAATATCGTAATCATAAAACAACAACTAATAATGCCCAAATTAGTAATGTTTTAAATCGTGAATTTAATGACAAAAAACCCAATGAAGCTGTTGTTAGTGATTTAACATATGTGCAAGTTGGCGGGAAATGACACTATATTTGTTTGTTAATTGACTTGTTTAATCGCGAAGTAATTGGCTTGGCTATAATGCCAGGCCAAACAAAACCGCTGAATTAATTCAACAAGCTTTTCATAAAATAACACGACCATTAAAGCAAATAACTTTATTTCATACCGATCGTGGTAATGATTTCAAAAATAAAATCATTGATGAAATTTTAATAACTTTTAACATTAAAAGATCATTAAGCAATAAAGATTGTCCTTATGATAATGCTGTGGCCGCAACAACTTACAAAACCTTTAAAACAGAATTTATTAAGGGTAAAAAATTTGAAAATTTAACACAATTAAAATGCGAACTATTTTATTTTGTTAATTGATACAACAATATTTGAATTCACGGCAGCTTAAATTATTTAACACCCGTTGAATTTAGAAAACGGCAGTCTACATAATAAAAAGTGTCCTAAAAAGGGTTGCCATTTCATATTTTCTTTTGAATTAGGAGCTTTAACTCATTCTTCAAAGCGAGCAATAAATACTTTTTCGTCTTTTGTGAAATTACCAGTATTATTTTTAATGACATTTTTATATTTAATTCTAATTTTTATTTTGGCATAAATTTTATAAGCAAAATATGCCAATAGCATGATGCAAATGATAATAAATATTAATCCAATTGCGATATTCATTTTTAAAATCCTTTAAAATAGTTATAATTTGTATCTTTTTTTATTGTTATTTTTCTGCAATGAATCAACTTATAATAATTATCCTTTAATTAACTTGGTTTCATTTTCTTTTTGATTAATTGAAATTATTTGATATTTACTATTCTTGATTATTTCGATGCAAATAGAATTTTAATATTTTCCTTTATAAACAAATCGTTTTGAAAACCAAACACCGATTTGTTCATTAAATCACGGAATTTTTGGTGCTTTAATAAACATTGCGTTTTGTGTTTCTTTTAAGAGATATTTTTTAGTATTTAAGAAAATGTTTTCAATGTTTTTCATAATAAATTACCTTTCTTATAAATAAACTAAGTTATATTAACTAAGTTGTTAGTTAACTTAGTTTTTTAAACACTTATATATCGCAGATTTAAGTGTTTAATAAGCTTTGTTAGTAAATTTTGTTTTTTAATTAGATAAAGATTTTAATAATTTTAAACTTAGCACCCCCCCATATAGAAATTTTTACACTTTAATATTCGCGCCCTACCTTTGGAACTAATTTAATAGCGTGTATATTTTTAGGAAACCCATCTATTCATTTTTTTATTGCAAAATGAAACAAATTGCTATAGCTAATAGGGCGTTATCTATTAACTGGTAAACTTCTTTTGGTTATGGCGACCACCCGACCACCCATAACTTATCGTGCTTTAATACATACCAACATTATTAATTCACTTATATTTAATTTTCAAAGAACAAAATTTTAACACCTTATAAAATAAAAAGACAATCATTACTGACTGTCTTAATACTTATTCAAATATTTGTCCACTTAACAAAACTTTATGCGTCTTTATAATTCAGTAATTTCTTCTCCAAATTCAGAACCATCACCTGTCTCATTAGGAGTAATTTGTTTCAGAGAAACATAAATATTTTCTAACACATTACCATCATTAGAAAACTTATTTGTAGTCCCGCCCGTTATCACTTATTGGTTGTTCAAGTTCTGACACATTACCAGTTTCATTATCATTTTCTAATTCATTATCTTTCATAAATAATCCTAATCAAGGCAAAGCAAGAATTAATAGTAAAAAGAAAATTTGTAAAATTGCTCCTACTTTATTTTCAGAGGTTACTAATAAAGCAAAGTAAGAATAAACATTATATCCCAATATTAAAGTAATGCATAATATAGAAATAATCGCTGCCGGAATAAAATATCAAGCATTAAGCGTTTTAATTTTTTTACGATAACGATTTAATAAACCATAAAAGATAATTACACCATATAACATAAACGCCATCACAACACCAGCATTACTAATAAAATCAAAGAAATTATAATTATCATCAGTAACTATCGTTGGTAGCGCCATAATTACAATCCAAATTGCAAATAATACTCCCGCCACCATTAATGTTGCTGTTTTAATACCAAAACGATTAATAACTTTTTGTCATATTTTATCGTTACCAACAACAAAACCATCATCTAATGATGACCTTGTTAACTTTGTCATTGAAAAACAATAACCATTTAAAGTTCCAAAAGCACTAATAAGAATAAAAATAAAAATTAATCGCGCACAAACAACATTAACTGTAGGGTTATTAAATATTTTTTTCGCGGCAATAGCAACGCTGCCGCCAGGGTCTAAATTTAATGTTGAAATTGAAGTTAAAACATAAATAAAAGTAATTCCTGTTAAACCAAAAACTAAGGCTAAAGGAATATTTTTACTAGAATCCTGAACATCTTTTTGAATATAAGTTGTTGATAAAAAACCATCAAAGGCAAAAAGAATTCCTGGTAGCGCCATTAATAGCATTTCAAAATGACCTTTATTTTTAACAATTTCATATTTCTTTGGATCACCTAATCCGGTTTCTAAAAAAGCACCTGCTCCTGCATTAACAACAATTAATCCGGCAACACCAATAAAAATTAATGGTATTAATTTTAAAATAACGGTAATCATTTGTACTCATTTACTAATTGATTCATTATAAATGCAACAAACAATAACAAATAAAGTATATAAAACTGCAAAAATACTTAATAATAATTCATACACATTAGAACCGCCTAAGACATTTGCTAAACGCATTTCTGTATCTTGACCACCGCCAATTGCCCAAACAGAAGCCTTACTAGTATAATAAGCTACTGTAAAAGCAGTTAATGGCAAATAAATATTATTCATTGCATTACGAACAACGCGACCAAATTTACTACCAGCAAACATTTTTGCATATAAAGCAATTCCCGAATTACTATCTTGTTTTGCCGATGAAATTTCCATAAATGATAAACCAAAAGAAATTGCTATACCACCACCAATAATTCAAGCAACGATTCCTAAGATTCCATTGCCATTAACAACGCCGTAAACACCTTCATTTTTAAAGAAAATCCCAGTTCCAATTACTGTCCCCACAACCATACAGAGGCACATAAATAAACCATATTTTCTTGCAACATTTTGACTCATATATTTTTTCCCCTTCTAAATTATTAATTTTATTTAATTTTTTTATTTTCATAATATTATATATATTTATTGGATAGGTTACAATAATTTGAACCATATTGGTCGCGTTTAGTTTTCTTAGGTATTGCTTTGAAGAAGTAAAACAATCAGCTAATTATATTATTTAATTACTAAACTAACCCGCCCTTCCTTGTTATTGTCATTTTTATTCATTACCATTTTATCATATTATTGAATTTTTGCACAATGAAAAATTATTAATTTTATTAAATTTTAACTAATATTTTTACTTACTTAAATGTAATATATTTATTTGTATATACAATTCTACCTTTATTAATTCAACTATCATCATTTTTCTTATTATATTTATTTCATAATGAACTTTTATATATTTCTTTTCTGATTGCTATTTCTGAATTAATATTTTCATTAATGTAATGTAATACATTTAATTTGTTTAAATTTGCCATTCTTAAATGTAATAGGTTATTTAAATTCTTATGATTATATATTTTTGCTCCATATCCTAATTGTTGTTTTACTAAATGTGATACATCACTTTCAATGCTGCAACCGATATTTCATTCTAAATTTTGATGATGAATACCTTGCTTATTATTATTGAAATAATTACTAGCCTTCCTTAACTTTGTTTTAATATCTTTATTTAATTCATTTTTAACAACATTACGAATGGTTTTGATTAATTCTTGATGGATTTTCCATCCTTATATAATTTAATTCAACTATTTAGTGTTACTTTGCGATTTTCAAAAATAATATTAAATGCAGTTTGTTTTAATTTTTTAATAGCATGATAACCATCTAAAATATATCTAACATTACCAAAACTATTGGCAATTTCTCTAATTCAAGCAGCACTATCGCCACAAACAATTATTTTGTCATAATTAATATTAACATAATGTTTTTGCAATTCTTTAATTAATAAATCACGATAATCCATCGTATTTATTCGTTTACCAACTTTTAACATTAGAAAATGACCTCGTTTGTTTTCTAATTCTCTACGAGCGTTTTTGTAATTTTTTTCTTTATGTCCGGTATGAAAAGTAACTAAATGAATTCTTTTCTTTGGTCTTGTTTAATTTTATGATCTAATGTCGCTAAAAATGTCTCATCTAGTTGAATATATAAATCCTTATTTTTGACATCAATTCTAGTTTTAGTTTCTTTTTCTGCTAGTTGAAAATATTCAGCAATATCGTATTTATTTAAAATACTTGAAATACTAGCTTTTGAAATATAACAATGATTTAAAGCATCTTAAAACATCGCGATATCGTTTTACCATCACCTAAAATACTTAAAACTTTAAATTGAACATCAAAATAAATGCATTGTTTGGGCAATAAACCAATTTCTTTATCTAACAAACATACATATTCAAATTTACCTGATTTTTGATTTCAATATTTATATCGGCGTCGTTTAAAAGTAACATCACCAAAAATTGTAATAATTGTTCTTGTTGCAAAATGAACTACTTTATAACCTTGTTTTAACCGATAATGATGTAAATATAGGTATTCATCTAATTTTTCGTATTCATTAGCTAGTTGTTCACATTTGTTGGTGTACATATTTTTATGGGTTGTAAATAAGTTTAATCAATGCTTATTTTCTGGGGTTTTTAAATTATTATTAATTTCTAACATAGAAAAACCACCTTTCTTGGTATTAATTTTAATAAAGTTTAATTTGGTTTGATTATTTTTTTGTTTTAATGATAATTTTTTCTAGAATTAGTATTCAATATTCTGAAAAAATGATAGAAATTCTTATTTAATTATTTATAATTAATTTGTATTAATTAAATTTTATAAATTTAAGAAAGGGTCGAGTGATTACTATAAAAATTTATTAATTAGCAAAAATTCATGAAAAGGATTTAATTAATATGAAAAAATTACTTAGTTTATTAAGTACAATAACAATAGCAGGAAGCGGAATGTCGGGCATTGTTGCCAATAGTCCGTATCCAACTCCAACACAAGAAAAAATAGAAAATATAAATAATAAAAGACAAAAACGAAGCAATAATGAAAATAATAAAATAAATAGAACAAAAATTGTTATTAAAACAGGTGGGCACATTTTTTCTTCGAGTGTGGTTTTCAACAGTAAATTATATTTTGGTTCATGAGATGGTAATGTTTATGAGTATGATCCAGCAACAGGACAACAAAAAATTGTTATTAAAGCAAATAGTATTGTTTTTTCTTCGGGTGTAGTTTTCAACAATAAAATATATTTTGGTTCACATGATCACAATGTATATGAATATGATCCAGCAACAGGACAACAAAAAATTTTGATCACACTAAAGGATGAAGTTCTTTCTTCGGGGGTCGTGTTAAATAATAAATTATATTTTGGTTCAGGTGATCATAATGTATATGAGTATGATCCAGTAATAGGCCAACAAAAAATTGTTATTAAAGCAAATAATGTCATTCATTCTTCTGGTGTGGTTTTCAACAATAAATTATATATTGGTTCACATGATCACAATGTATATGAATATGATCCAGCAACAGGACAACAAATGGTTATCATTACAACAAAGGGCGAGATTTTTGCTAGTGGAATTATTTTAAATAATAAATTATATTTTGGTTCAAAAGATCATAATGTATATGAATATGATCCAGCAACAGGACAACAAAAAACTGTCATAAAAACAGAAGAAGGAATTTGATCTTCTGGTGTGGTTTTCAACAATAAATTATATTTTGGTTCAATAGATCACAAAGTATATGAATATGATCCAGCAACAGGACAACAAAAAGTTGTCATTACAACAAATGGAGAAATTAAATCTTCTGGGATAGTTTTCAACAATAAATTATATATTGGTTCAGGAGATCACAATGTTTATGAATATTCAGCAACAGGACAACAAAAAATTGTTATTAGAACAAATAACTGAGTTGATTCTTCTGGTGTGGTTTTCAACAATAAATTATATATTGGTTCAGGAGATGGTAATGTTTATGAATACAGTAATTATGATTTAAATTCTAATTTAGGAGAAATTAGTAATAATTTTGATAATATAATTTTAAGTGAATTAAATTATTTAAATCCTGATTTAGATATTTCACTATTAGAAATAGTTAACAAAACAAATAATTCAGCGATAATAAAAGAAAAAAATAATAGTAATAATAAATATTTTGGAGAAGTTATTGTTAATTATAAAATTAAAAATAAAGATGAAATTAATGATATTAATTTAAACGAATTAATTAAAAGAGCAGTATTTTTTAAGTTTCGAGATGAAAATCCAAATTTAATATTTAAAGAAATAAGTAATGTTAATAGTAATAATTTAAATTTTTCAAATACTGAAATAACAAAACAAGAAAATTCATTTTTATGATCTAATGTTCCTAAAAATGTATGTTCTGATAGAGAAATTACCAATAAAACTCCAAATACAAGATCATTTAATGTACCCGCTTGTGAATATAATTCAAAATCAAAATTAGTATTTCAAATTACAACAGGATTAACTAAAACAAAACAAGAAAATAAATTAAATGGTTGAAACATAAATTCTGATGATGAAATGAAATTAACAGATTTTACAAATATAAATAATAAAAATTCTGAAATCATTAATGTATTATCAAATGAATTTGATTTATCAAACACAAATAAACAAGAACAAGAAATGATTTTAAGTATTTTTAAGGAACCCGCTGATAAATTTGAACTTAATCCCAATGAAAAATTAAAAATTACTTATCAAGTAAGAATAATTACATCTAAAGTTATATTAAATTTAAAACAAAAAATTACAGGAAATATTACTGCCAAAATAATTGATGATAACAATAAAGAACAAATAGTTACATTATCAATTAAAGAAGCGATGCAAATATTACAAAAATATAGCTTATTGCCAGATAAAATTACTATAGATAAAAACAATGATAACATAACTTTTAATGGGGAAGCATTTTTTTCATCAGAAAGAGAAGGGCCAGTAAGAACAAATACAGTTACTACTATAGTATAAAGTTTTATAAAAACGATATTAGCTATTTAGAACAATAACTTTAATTAAAACAAGCCCAACAAGTTTAAATTTCTTGTAAAAATAAAAAATATTCAAACCAGTAATTAACTAAAATTACTGGTTTTTATTTTGTCAAAATATAAAAAATGAAAAAGTTGTTTAGTTGTCCAAAAGTGTTTGTTATCGTAAAAAGTCATCTTTCTTTTGGCAGTTATAGTTTTTAAAATATGCTATTTAGCATTTCAAAATATGACTAAAAAATGAACAATGCCAATTCAAAATTGGGGTAGTGCAATTTCACATTTAATGATAAAATTTGAAGACAGAGTGAATTTAAGTTAATTACTTAGAGACACATATAATTGTACAGCCTCTAGAAAAAACCACGCTTCCTGAATAGTAAATTTTACCAGTTTAATTATTTTTAAATTCAGTTTTAAATTCTAATATTTTTCATTTGGCATATCTTTCATTTTTGTCTCATTCTCGTACTTTCATTTTTATGTTTTTTAATTTTTTATTTTGATAGGATAAAAAATCTTTATTTTCTCAATATCTTGGTTCACTGTTTTTTTCTCAATTTAAATCATATTCTAATGATTTTAATATTGGTAATGTAATCTTGTCATTTTTGTCAACATAAAATTCTCAATCATTAAGTTTCATTCGTGGAGGCAAGTTTTTGGGCATAAATTTATTTTCTACATTAAATTTTATTTCTCATTTTTGATTTCACTTGCTGTTGTCATCTTTTGATGATTTAAGTGTTAATTTTGATTTTTTTAAGTTTAATTCGTATGATTCATTCTCAATTGGCAATGTTGTTTTATTTTCTTTTTTAGAACACCCAACTATTGGCAATGTTGTCAGCCCCCAAAGAGCTATTATATTTAAAATTTTCATAAATTTAACTCCTTTATTTTGTTTTTTCAATATATATATATATATATAATTATACAAAAATTCTTAATATCATTAGAAAGATGGCAAAACCAATTAAAAATTGAAAGGTATAGTAAAAAGCTGGCACGGTTTTAAAGATCGGAAAAATGGCGGTTGAAAAGTTAACTGTTGCTTTCGCAATAATTGCTAATGGCCGTAAAATCGTAATGATTTGTGACGCTGTCAGAATTCAGTTAATCATTTTGATACTAGCATTCTGAATGGTACAACCAATATCATTAAAGGTTGGTATTCATCGTCCAGAATATTTGCAATTTGCTGGCGGAATTAAGTCATCTCATTCTGAGTTGGTTGAACCATCAGGTATAAAGGCTGTGGAATTAAGAACATTAAAGTCATAAATTTTAAAATTGTAATTAGAGATACCACCCTTGTGATAAAGTGGAAAAGTTAAGGTAAAAATATTAATACCATAGCGAATATCAATATCGGTATTAAGGTAATTAATACTGTTAGCTGGTTTACTGGTCGGCAAGGTAATCAGTTTATTATCATAGGATTTAAGGACATTAAAATCAATTTGATAAATGCTATTGTTGTTTTTAATAGCATTATAATTTTTTTGGTGCGTTTTTTTATCAAAAGTAAAAAAATAACTTCTTAGTAATAATTCTGAGTTTCCTATAATATTTACTAAGTATTTTTTGGGATAAAAAGTAATTAAGGAGCGATAAAAGAAACCGATTTGAATAAAATAGTTCTTGTTATAATTATCTACGCCTTTAAAATCAATTTCAGTATGAGTGTTTTCATCCATATCAAAAGTCGCATAAAATAAACTGGCAAAAAAATTGCCAAGAATTTCGTAGATTTCATCAAAGACATTTTTGTAATCGCTGTTGTTAATACCAGGGATGTTGTTTTTAAAGTATAGGTAAATGTCATTTTTTAATTCAGGGTCGTATCTCAAAAAACTAAATCTAACATTGAGGTAATTTAAGGTACCAAAAAGATACTTAATTAGGTAATAATCGTTAGCCTTTTTGGTGTCGTATTTTCAGATTTCGGCCTCACCATGTAGCAGTTGTAAATAATTATTTCCAGCAATTAGGGTTTTGTTAAATGCCTTAATTTTAAGGACATTATCGTTATTATCATCTTGTTTTGGAATGGTCATTTTAATTGTATTTGTTCCTTGCAATTGTGTGCTCGTTTCAATTGCGGTAAATTTAACGGTAAATGTTCTGTCAGCGACATTGTCTGTTGTTAAATCAAAAGTAGCCCTTTCATCTAAGTAATTGTTGTCATTATCTTTAATTTCTGTATTATAGTAGTCGATACCTTCAATTGCATTATTTACGCCAGTAAGATTATTAATTGTTTCATTAAGTCTCTTTTTAATTTTTTTTATAACTTCAATTTTGGTTGCATTTGTCGGGTCAATTATTTCTGAGTTTGGTAAAATAGTAGAATTTTTGTGATAAAAATAGCTTTCATTTTTAAAACCATGATTTTTAATCGTAAATTCTTTATAGTAACCTTTTTCTAAGGTGTCAATGAAATTAAATACCGGTGTTCAATAGAGATAAGAGTAATTAAATTTATCAAAATCACCACGATGAATCATTAAATAATCAAGATTATCAATAACATCACTATAGTTATGATTACTATCAAATTTGGTGGTTTTTTCTGGTAAATCAATATCAGTCGAGGGTTTAGTTTCTGATTGTGCGTCAAATTCTAATATTTTTCATTTGGCATATCTTTCATTTTTGTCTCATTCTCGTACTTTCATTTTTATGTTTTTTAATTTTTTATTTTGATAGGATAAAAAATCTTTATTTTCTCAATATCTTGGTTCACTGTTTTTTTCTCAATTTAAATCATATTCTAATGATTTTAATATTGGTAATGTAATCTTGTCATTTTTGTCAACATAAAATTCTCAATCATTAAGTTTCATTCGTGGAGGCAAGTTTTTGGGCATAAATTTATTTTCTACATTAAATTTTATTTCTCATTTTTGATTTCACTTGCTGTTGTCATCTTTTGATGATTTAAGTGTTAATTTTGATTTTTTTAAGTTTAATTCGTATGATTCATTATTTTGCCTTTTGCTTCTAATTAGTGATTGTGTTTTTGTTTTATCATTATTAATGTTTCAGGGAATGGTAAAAATGTTATTGAAACTAATAATTATCATGGTAAATATTTTCATAAACATTTTTATCACTCCTTTTTAAAATATTTTATTTCTCGTTGTTCTTTTTTCTTTAATTTTTTTAATAAGTCACTCAATACCACAATTTATAATTACCGCTATTGTCATGCATATATCTAAATATCCTAATATCATAAGTGAAATTAATGTTTCAAATTTTTCATATAATAATTTCAAATCATTAATTTCCAATTTTAAAAATGGAATGAAAAAGATAATAATCATAAAAATGTAAGGCAAAATTCTTCATCAATATCTTTTTAAAAAATTAATTAACTTGTTTGATTTCATTTTTCAAGGCTCTTTTTGCTTTAATTTTTTGAATAATCAAGCGGATTAATTTTTCAAATTTAAGTGCAAAATATATTGCTCCGCCTCATCAAAAAACAAAAATTCCTGCTAGCATAATACCACTATTGAATTTGCCAAAGAATTTAACCATTTGTTCATTCATAAAATTATTAAATTCATCACTTGTTCCAGTTATTCATTTAGTATTGATTGCTGTTAATACACAAAGTAATAAGCTTATAAAAATGAAAATGATACTTAATACTATTTTTAACCACTGCTTTTTAAAAGAATTTTTAATTCTTAATTTTAATGGCATCTTTTCTTTTGAATTATCTTTTTTAAATAATTTTATTAAAAGTTTTTTCATTTTAACTCTCCCTTCATATTTTTTATCGTCCTTTAATTACAATAAATAAGGCAATAAGTACACAAGTAACACCAAGAATAGTAAAGATTGGGTGTTGCGAAAATGTTCGTGCCATTGGTTTAAATAGTTCTAAAATTGTTAAATTGCTAGTAATAAACTTTTGGAAATTGACAAGACCTTCGCTAATATAGTTTGTTAAAGTTTCAAAATGACTACCAGCTAATAGTCCAAGAACAGTTATTAAGATAAAAATAATAATTAGTTTAAACATTTTTAGTTACCTTGTTTTGTTTTTATCGGTTTTACTTGTTTTTTAACTTTTCCTCAGGCACTTAAACGACCTTTATTTTTAACTGCATATTGGCGTTGTTTTTCTAAATTAACTTGTTGACTACCAAATCCAAGAATAATTGCCATAAGAAATTCTACGGCCAGCGTTAAGAATAGAGGAAATATTAGTTGAATATTTGTTCCCGGTACTTCAAGACTTCAAATTAAATCAAAAACTTTATAAAGCATTTGAGCGAGAAAGTCCGCCATTTTTGCAAGATTTTCCATTTTTTATTATTCCTTTTCTTTCATTTTTCTTAAAAATTTGCTAAATTTATCCATTTTTAAATATTCTAAGTCTTCTAAATCAATTGCTGTGTCAGTATAGTATTTGTCTTCATAGTCAGGATTTACTTTTGCATTTAAGTAATCTCTTAAAAATGCTAGGTAAAAAGAATTGTAAGTGTTTAATATTGGTAGAGGAATTTTTAATTTAAAAAAATAAATATCAAGTTCAGGGATATCACGGTATTTAATGCGACGACCCTTTTTACTATTTTTAGCATCAATTAATGTGTTTCGTCAGCGTTCATATTCTTCAATGCTCGTAAAGGTACCATAGATAACTTTTAAGTAGGGACGAAAAATATTAACAGGTTTTTTACGAATTCCCACAATCACATTATTGGCAATATCACGAACTTTAACTCAAATATGTTTATCTCTTTGACCGCTAGCGAGAACAATATGACCAAAATGCCGTGCCAGAGCGAAATATTCTTGAATACCGGTTTCTTCGTTTTTGGTATTATTTTTTTCTCAATCAGTTCCTTCTAAAAATAAGTTGGTTTCATCTCACAAAAGTAAGGTTTTGTCTGGCAATACTGGATAATCAAAGTCTAACAAACCCATATGGCCTAAACTTAATTTTTGGGTTTCTAGTAATGGAAATGTTGATGCGATATTATATTTTTTCTTTTTTAGTAATTTTGATGCGTATACTAGAAAAGCGGTTTTTCCAGTTCCTAATGAACCAATCACAATATTTAATGGTGAGTTTTTTAAGAAGTTAATAACTTTGTTAATTTGTGTTAAATTACCGATTTTAAAAAGAAAAATTAAAATACAACCTGCTAAAAATAAATAGCTTACAATGTTTTTAAAATAACCGTTGTAAATATATCAAATTGCTCCTCAATGTCATAAAATTAAAAATGAGGTGCGATTTAATTCAATAAAATGGTTATTTTTTTCTATTATTCATTTGCAAAATTTCATCTTGCACCTCACTTTATTTTTTTGTTAGCGTACTGCTCCAAGTAATTTTTCAAACATTTTAAAGCAAATAAAGAATATTGCCAAAATAAATGGAAAAATGAATATTCAGTAGTCAGCAAAGAAATTACCGACTTGTGGCATATTAACAGCAATAATTTCCCACATTTTAGTAAACGCTGTTATAATCGCATTCCATAATTTAGTCATCGCGTCACTAGCTGTTATTTTTGTTACTGCTGGTGCTTCTGTTAAGAAAGTTCCAATCATATAATCACCCCCTTTCTTTTTAAAACATTCATCATTTATATTCAAAGTTTTTCTTAAATTTGTTAAAACCACGATTAACCTTAACACGATTGTATTTTTTCCTAATTAATTTTGAATTTCTTTGGGAATGCATCACAATGTAACTTCTTGACATTAATTTTTTCTCTATCTAAATACTGATATGGTTTTCCAAAGTAGCATTAGAATAAATCACACCATAATCGCTGTTAAGAATCAAAAAGCAATGTTTGCTATTAAAAGTCAAAGTGTTTCTTGAGTTAAATCAATTTCTTTACCACCACTAATATGAGCCGGAATAACTGTAATTTGAATAAATAAATCTCAGAAAGTTTGTTTAATTTGTTCTCAATTAAATTCTTTTAAATTTACTGTCATTTTTTATCTACCAAAAATCATTTTTATTGGTAAATACATAATTGAAATTAATGCGAAAAGAAAAGTGATGATAATAATTAATCCGGCAATAAACGCAACTTGTGCAGGCATTTTTTCTATCGGAACAAACAGTTCTAAGAATTCCATGATAATTTTTCAAAACATTATTTTTTATCCGCGTTATTGTTTTTTGAATTAGGAGCTTTAACTCATTCTTCAAAGCGAGCAATAAATACTTTTTCGTCTTTTGTAAAATTACCAGTATTACTTTTAATGGCATTTTTATATTTAATTCGCATTTTTATTTTGGCATAAATTTTATAAGCAAAATATGCCAATAGCATGATGCTGATAATAATAAATATTAGTCCAATCGCAATATTCATTTTTAAACTCCTTTAAAATAGTTATAATTTATATCTTTTTTGTTGTTTTCTTTTTTGGCAATGAAGAAGCCTAATAATTCTTGTCCTTTAATTAACTTGGTTTCATTTTCTTTTTGATTAATTGAAATTACTTGATATTTACTTACTATTTTTAATTATTCCGATGCAAATTGAATTTTCATATTTTCCTTTATAAACAAATCGTTTTGGAAACCAAATACCGATTTGTTCATTAAATCACGGAATTTTTGGGGCTTTAATAAGCATTGCGTTTTGCGTTTCTTTTAAGAGATATTTTTTAGTATTTAAGAAAATGTTTTCAATGTTTTTCATAATAAATTACCTTTCTTATAGATAAACTAAGTTATATATATTAACTAAGTTAGTTAACTTAGTTTTTTAAACACTTATATATCGCAGATTTAAGTGTTTAAAAAACTTTGTTAGTAAATTTTGTTTTTTAATTAGATAAAAATTTTAATAATTTTAAACTTAGCATACCCCTATATAGAAATTTCTACACTTTAATATCCGCATCCTACCCTTGGAACTAATTTAATAGCGTGTATATTTTTAGGAAATCCACCCATTCATTTTTTTATTGCAAAACAAAACAAATTGCTATAGCTAATAGGGTGTTATCTATTAACTGGTAAACTTCTTTTGGTTATGGCGACCACCCACAATTTATCGTGCTTTAATACATACCAACATTATTAATTCACTTGTATTTAATTTTCAAAGAACAAACTTTTAACACCTTATAAAATAAAAAGACAATCATTGCTGACTGTCTTAATACTTATTCAAATCTTTACCTACCTAAGAAAACTTTATGCGTCCAACCATATTTATGTGAACTTTCAAAATAAGATAAAATTATATAAGAAAGCAGGAATATAAAAATGGTCAAAAATTCATATAAAGATGAATTTAAAAAACAAATTGTCATGCTTTATCAAAACGGGAAAAGCATTATTGAAATTATTAATGAATATGATGGTATTTCAAAATCTGCTATTTATAATTGAATAAAATCATTCGATAATTCTGGTTCTTTTAAAGCAAAAGATATCAAAGTAATGAAGAAAATGAATTAATTTACTTACGAAAAGAAAACCAACAATTACAAATGGAAAAAGATATTTTAAAGCAAGCGGCACTGATAATGGCCAAAAAATAACAATAATTAATAACAACAAAAACAAATATTCAGTGAGGAAAATATGTAAGATTTTGGGTTTATCAAAATCAACGTATTATTATTATTATCAAACTAATAAATGAACTAACAAGCAAGTTAATAATTATGAACAAGAAGTTATCAGTGCATTTAATAAAAGTCGCAAAATTTATGGGGCTCATAAAATTAAAGCTGTTTTAATAAGAAAAGATATCATCTTATCGCGACGAAAAATCAGATGCATTATGATCAAAAATAATTTGGTTTCTAAATACACCAAATTAAAATATCGTAATCATAAAATAACAGCTAATAATGCCCAAATCAGTAATATTTTAAATCGTGAATTTAATGACAAAAAACCTAATGAAGTTGTTGTTAATGTAGTGATTTAACATATGCTCAAGTTGGCGGGAAATGACACTATATTTGTTTATTAATTGACTTGTTTAATCGCGAAGTAATTGGATATAATGCTGGGCCAAACAAAACCGCTGAACTAGTTCAACAAGCTTTTCATAAGATAACACGATCATTAAATAAAATCACTTTATTTCATACCGATCGCGGCATGAGGGACGCATAAAGTTTTGTTAGGTAAGAAAAGATTTAAATAATTTTTAATGAGAAGCAACGACAATTTAATTATCATTTTATTTAAAAAATAAGTAATAAAACAAAATATTTAATATCAACAAACATAATCTCAATAAAAGATTATAAAAACTAAGGAAAAAGCTTATAAAAATAACATTAAAATAAGTTTTTACAACAAAAATCATACATAAGAAATATATACTTAATTTGCATATTGAAATAATTTATAGTAAATGATTATTTTTTCTTTTTTTAAAAATATCTAAGAAAACTAAACACGACCCAGCTTTTCATAAGATAACACGATCATTAAAGCAAATAACTTTATTTCATACCAATCGTGGTAATGAGTTCAAAAATAAAATCATTGATGAAATTTTAATAACTTTTAACATTAAAAGATCATTAAGCAATAAAGATTGTCCTTATGATAATGCTGTGGCTGAAACAACTTACAAAACCTTTAAAACAGAATTTATTAAGGGTAAAAAATTTGAAAATTTAACACAATTAAAATGTGAACTATTTTATTTTGTTAATTGATACAACAATATTTGAATTCACGGCAGCTTAAATTATTTAACACCCGTTGAATTTAGGAAATGGCAGTCTACATAAAAAGTATCCTAAAAAGGATTGCCATTCCAAATAGATAAAATTAAAGGTTATGTAACAAGTCTAATATTCAAATTAAGTATATATTTCTTATGTATGATTTTTGTTGTAAAAACTTATTTTAATGTTGTTTTTATAAACGTTTTTTTTAGTTTTTATAACCTTTTATTGAGATTATGTTTATTAATATTAAATATTTTGTCTTATTATTTATTTTCTAAATAAAATGATAATTAAATTGTGATTGTTTTTCTTTAAAATTAAGGAATTTCAAGAATAGAATTTTTTAATGTATAATCTAAACAATGCGAAAAAAGCAGGGTAACATATTTAAAAGGAGTTTAATAGTGGAAAAAAGGAAGCTACAAGATTTTAATCTTGGAAAACTCAAAAATTATTATATTCTTAAAAACGCTTTTAAATCAGTTTTAATAAATAAGATTCAAATGATTGGGTTAGTCCTTTTAATAGTTTTAACGGCAGTTATTTTTACTTTAATGTATACAACGACACAAAAAATTAATAATTCTTATGAGAATTTTATTACTTCATCTAATTTGCATCATTTTGTTATTGATTTAAGAAATAAAAATCGGATTCCGGGAAAAGAAGCTGATGAAACTGATGTTAATATTCAAAAGGTATTAGTTGAGAAAACTGCTTATGTTCAATGAGCAATGAAAAAAGTAAGACTTGCTAATGAAATAAATAATAATTTTGTGTTTGCATATCGTGAAGGACGAATGGTTTCTCGTGTTATTGATAATAATGTAAGTTTGTTTAAAGTTATTGCTTATGATATTCAAGATACGATCGATAAGTTAGTTATTACTGAAGGTCGCAATATTGAAACCGAGCAGGAAGTCGTGTTATCACCTGAGTTTGCTAATGAAAATAAATATCGTGTTGGTGATATTATTTGTTTACAGTCAAAACAGTGTGATGTTAATAATCCTGATAATAATGCTTTAGAAATTGTAGGATTGGGAGCTTCTGTTGATTATATGTTTCCCCAACTTGATTTAACAACGCCAATTCCTAATCAAGTGCGTGAGGCTGTGGCATTTGTTCATCCTCATCAATTAGGACTTTTTAGTCCTAATAATACGCAATTAATTGAAAAAGGTATTAAATGACAATACAATAAAAGTGTTGAAAAAATTTCGTTAACTTCTGAAGTTGATCATGAAGGATATTTTGTTGCTCAGTGAGGCGCTGGTAGTGAACAAAATATTTCCTTAATTCAAAAACAATTACAAGATTATTTTCTTAGTAATGATAGTAATAATAATTTTGTATTTGCGGTTAATGATGCCAATTATGCTGAATATGATTTTAATGGTCGTGTTAATACGCTAAAAAAAATTTTGGTTGCTTATCAAATTATGGCAATTGCTTTGTTATTAATGGTGCTTATCATTACAGGATTTGTGATTGCATTAGTAACAAAAAAACGGGTTCAAAATTCTCGTACGCAAATTGGAGTTTTAAAAAGTTTGGGTTATTCTTCGTTTAGTATTGCTCAAGGTTTTTTAGTATATCCATTAATTGCTGCTATTGTTGGGGGAATTATTGGGTATTTAGTTGGTATTTTTTTACAAATTCCTATTATAAGTGTATTTAATTGATATTTTATGCTTCCATTAGAGAAATTTAGTTTTAATTGGTTATCATTATTATTTTCAATTGGTGGAACTTTTTTTTTATTAGGTTTAATAACAATTGTGGCATCAATTTGATATATTAAAGGTAGCCCTTTAAAATTATTGCATCCGGAAGAAAATATGGGCGAAACGATTTTAACAAGATGATTTAATTATTTAAATCGTGGCAAACGATTTACAACTCGGTTTCGTTGAGCAGTTTTTTCAAAATCAATTACAAAAATGTTAACAGTAATGATTACAATGGTTTCAGCAACATTGTTATTAACATTTTCAATCACGGGACCAAAAGCTTTACAAAATATGCGAACCGCAACTTATAAGGGAATTAATTATGAATCAATTACTGAATATGAAATTCCAATTTGAAATTCAATGCTTTCATCATATGGTGTTTATAATCCAGAAATTAAAAATAATCAACAAGGAATTGATGGTGATCTTTATTCACCAAAATTAATGGTTGAAAAGGAAATCAAGCCGAATGTAAAACGATATCGCCCGGAAGACTTAGAATTAGTAAGGCTTGCAACTTTAAATTATCGTTTTTTTGATTTAAATTTTTACCTTAATTCAATTTTAACGAAGTTAGAACCGACAGCTAAATTAACAATATTTAAAAATATTACTTGCGTGTTGGCGGTTGATGGTTGGAAAGATAAAACAGAAGCCGAGAAGGCAAAATATGCAATTACTGATTGCATCATTATTGGTACCACCAAAAAGTCGCCTTATTTTGTTCGTAGTAAGTTATCATCATTAGAATTAACTTTAAGAAAAATTGAAGTTAGTTTAGCAATTGATATTTTGCATTCAGGAGATTTAATGAATCCTGCTGCAGAATTTACTAATGGTAATCCGTTAACTTTACAAGAAAATAATGTCTTTATTAATGAAATGAATGTTGCTGCTACTAATGATGCTGATTATAAAAAAAGTTATGATGTGGTGTTAAAAATTTATGAGGAAATTAAAAAGCGACTTAATAATGGTCAAAATGCTAAGCCAAATGAAAATGATGAACAATGAAATCGGTATTTAAATAAGGTGATAATAAAATTGAAAGCAATTGCTAATGATTTAGGACTTACTAAAACATTTAATATTCAATTTGGATTGACGCTTTATAATCCTGATGAAGACGAGTTAGCAACTTATTTTAAGCCTAATATTGAAACAATTTCCCATGGTAATATTACTTATGAAAATAAAAAAATGTTAAAGCTTAAAGCTTATGGTATTGAACGAAGTAGTAAAATGAATCTTTTGTTAGATAAAGATAATAATAATCTTTTAGAAGCAATGTATGAAAATCATTCGCTTAATGCGGAAATTGTTCCTGTAGTTATTAATCAAACCATTGCTAAACATTTGCAAATTAATCAAGGTGATATTTTAGATATTAACCCTAATAAGAAATCATTATATTCTAAAGCTGTCACAGCTGATAGCAAGATTGTTGACCTTAAAAAATGGAATCTAAAAGAATTAAGTACTGGTTTCCAACAAGTGACAAATAATGATATTACAGAAGAAATAGGATTGTATTTTTCAATCAGTGATCTCCCTTCGGCAATGTATGAGAAAATTACTAGTGGTGATGTTTATATTAAAACTGAAGATAATCAAAATCAAAAAATGTGCGTTATTGGTATCCAAGAAGGTTATGGTGATCCTAAAATGTTTTTACCTAAATATGATGCTGATGTGATGCTGGGTTATATTGAAAAAGGTAAAAGTTGAGAGCTTTCAGAACATTATCAGAAAATTAAAGATTTATTTCAAGAAGTTACTCACTTTGTTAATGATACAACAACAGAATTTAAGCAAAGATTTCCTAATATGACTTATGATGAGGCTGTGCAGGCAATGTTTCCTTTGTTTAATGCTAAATTTTCATTAAATAAAAATATTACTGATATTACTGATAGTATTAGTGTGGCGCAAATGTATGGTGATTTTACGCAATTAACATTAAATGGCATGGTAACTACTAAGGATAAAATTTCTGGTGATTTAGTTCAAAAGTATATTGGATTAGGACAAGGAGCAATTGCTTTTGCAATGCCGATCGCAACACATCAATCGGTATTTGATGAAATTAAAGGTATTGCCGATTCAATATTATGGGCTTTTATGATGATTTCTTTATTAATATCATTTGTGACAATTTTAATTACTTCTAATATAATTATTACCGAAAATAGTCGGTTAATTGCAACAATGAAAGTTATTGGTTATAGTGATTATAAAATTAATTGACTAACATTAGGAATGTATTTACCCATTGTGTTTATTGCTTTTGTTATTGGTTTTCCTATAGCGTGGGTAATTATGAATCAGTTAGTTAATTATTTAGCATTGAATTCAACTTGAGTTATGCCATTTTACTTTAATTGAGGACTAATATTTGCGGTTTTAGTGATTATTTTAACGATTTATGTGATTACATTTGTTGTTGGTTGATTTATTTTAAAACGCGTCAATCCAATTGAAGCTTTAAAAATAAATGATTAATTAAAATATTTAAATTAATTGAACATAATTGTATAATAAAATAAAAGGGGTTGGTTTAAGTGATAAAAAATTTAATCGTTTTTTCTTTGTTAGGAACATAACTAGTAACACCTAATTTAATTAATTATCAATATAGTAATCGCGAAAATGTTGAGCCTGTCCAAAATTCTGTGTCTCAATAATTCATTCTGAATTCTATTCAAAAGAAGTAGAACAAAAAATTATAAAAAAGCAAAAACCCCCTGATACAATTGATAAAGTTGCTGATTATTTTTTAGAAGTAAAATTTGAAGACAGAGTGAATTTAAGTTAATTACTTAGAGACTTAAAAGACACGGTTAATTGTAAAGTCCCTTTTAATTATTTTTAAATTCAGTTTTAAATTCTAATATTTTTCATTTGGCATATCTTTCATTTTTATCTCATTCTTGTACTTTCATTTTTATGTTTTTTAATTTTTTATTTTGATATGATAAAAAATCTTTATTTTCTTAATATCTTGGTTCACTGTTTTTTTCTCAATTTAAATCATATTCTAATGATTTTAATATTGGTAGTGTAATCTTGTCATTTTTGTCAACATAAAATTTTCAATCATTAAGTTTCGTTCGTGGAGGCAAGTTTTTGGGCATAAATTCATTTTCTACATTAACTTTTGTTTCTCATTTTTGATTTCACTTGCTGTTGTCATCTTTTGATGATTTAAGTGTTAATTTTGATTTTTTTAAGTTTAATTCGTATGATTCATTATTTTGCCTTTTACTTCTAATTAGTGATTGTGCTGTTGCTTTGTCATTATTAATGTTTTGTGGAATGGTAAAAATGTTATTGAAACTAATAATTAACACGGTAAATATTTTCATAAACATTTTTATCACTCCTTTTTAAAATATTTTATTTTTTATTATTCTTTTAGCTTTGATTTTTTTAATAAGTCACTCACACTCAACTCAATGCTAAAGTTCATAATTACCGCTATTGTAATGCATATATCTAAACACCCTAGTATCATAAATGAAATTAATGCTTCAAATTTTTCATATAATAATTTCAAATCATTAATTTCCAATTTTAAAAAGGGGGCGAAAAAGATAATAATCATAAAAATGTAAGGTAAAATTCTCCATCAATATTTTTTTAAAGAATTAATGAGTTTGTTTGATTTCATTTTTCAAAACTCTTTTTGCTTTAATTTTCTGAATAATAAAGCGGATTAATTTTTCAAATTTAATTGCAAAATATATTGCTCCGCCTCATCAAAAAACAAATATTCCCGCCAGCATAATACCACTATTGAACTTGCCAAAGAAATCAACCATCTCTTCATTCATAAAATCATTAAATTCTTTAATTGTTCCAGTTATTCATTTAGTATCAATTACTGTTAATGCACAAATTAATAAACTTATAAAGATGAAAATGATACTTAATACCATTTTTAACCACTGTTTTTTAAAAGAATTTTTAATTTTTAATTTTAATGGCATTTTTTCTTTTGAATTATCTTTTTTAAATAATTTTGCTAAAAGTTTTTTCATTTTTATTCTCCTTTCATATTTTTTATCGTCCTTTAATCACAATAAATAAAGCAATAAATACACAAGTGACACCCAGAATGGTAAAGATTGGGTGTTGCGAAAACGTTCAGGCCATTGGTTTAAATAATTCTAAAATTGTTAAATTACTAGTAATAAATCTTTGGAAATTGGCAAGCCCTTCACTAATATAGTTTGTTAAAGTTTCAAAATGACTACCAGCTAAAAGTCCGAGAACAGTTATTAAGATAAAAATAATAATTAGTTTAAACATTTTTGGTTACCTTGTTTTGTTTTTATTGGTTTTATTTGTTTTTTAGCTTTTCCTCACGCACTTAAACGCCCCTTATTTTTAACAGCATATTGGCGTTGTTTTTCTAAATTAACTTGTTGACTACCAAAACCGAGAATAATTGCCATAAGAAATTCTACAGCCAGCGTTAAGAATAAAGGAAATATTAGTTGAATATTCGTTCCTGATACTTCTAAACTTCAAATTAAGTCAAAAACTTTATAAAGCATTTGAGCGAGAAAGTCGGCCATTTTTGCGAGATTTTCCATTTTTTATTGTTTCTTTCATAGAGCAAAATAATGTTGTGGTTGATTGCGTTTTTAGTAGCGACAATATTTAGAAAGGAAGTGAAATATGATAAATAGTTGAACCGCCGAAAAAGTTTCTTTAAAATTTTTATAAGGTGTTTGAAACTCTTGTATATAATATATTTGAGTTTTTTATTTGGTTTTACACCAAGGGCAATTTTTTCTGAATTATGATTGTTATTGGAATTGCACTGATAATGAAACAAAAATATTAAATAAAGCTCAACTTAATTAAGTTAATGTCTACCAAATAACTGACACTACTAAAAACGGAATTAACCGTTATTTTTCTTTCATTTTTCTTAAAAATTTGCTAAATTTATTCATTTTTAAGTATTCCAAGTCTTCTAAATCAATTGCTGTGTCAGTATAGTATTTGTCTTCATATCATAGTCAGGATTTACTTTTGAATTTAAGTAATCTCTTAAAAATGCTAGGTAAAAATAATTGTAAGTGTTAAGTATTGGCAGAGGAATTTTTAGTTTAAAAAAATAAATATCAAGTTCGGGAATATCACGATATTTAATGTGGTGAACCTTTTTGCTATTTTTAGCATCAATTAAGGTGTTTCGTCAGCGTTCATATTCTTCAATGCTCGTAAAGGTACCATAGATGACTTTTAAGTAGGGACGAAAAATATTAACGGGTTTTTTACGAATACCAATAATCACATTATTGGCAATATTACGAACTTTAACTTAAATATGTTTATCTCTTTGACCGCTAGCAAGCACAATATGACCAAAATGGCGTGCCAGAGCGAAATATTCTTGGATACCGGTTTCTTCGTTTTTGGCATTATTTTTTTCTCAATCCGTTCCTTCTAAAAATAAATTGGTTTCATCTCATAACAGTAAGGTTTTGTCTGGCAATACCGGATAATCAAAGTCTAATAATCCCATATGGCCTAAACTTAATTTTTGGGTTTCTAGTAATGGAAAGGTTGATGCGATGTGATATTTCTTCTTTTTTAGTAATTTTAATGCGTATACTAGAATACTAGAAGGGCGGTTTTTTCCAGTTCCTAATGAACCAATCACAATATTTAACGGTGAATTTTTTAAGAAATTAATAACTTTGTTAATTTGTGTTAAATTACCGATTTTAAAAAAGAAAATTAAAATACAACCTGCTAAAAATAAATAACTTACAATATTTTTAAAATAACCGTTGTAAATATATCAAATTGCTCCGCAATGTCATAAAATTAAAAATGAAGTGCGATTCAATTCAATAAAATGGTTATTTTTTTCTATTATTCATTTGCAAAATTTCATCTTGCACCTCACTTTATTTTTTTGTTAGCGGACTGACTCTGACTGCGCCAAGTAATTTTTCAAACATTTTAAAGCAAATAAAGAATATTACCAAAATAAATGGAAAAATGAAGATTCAGTAATCAGCAAAGAAGTTACCGACTTGTGTCATATTAACAGCAATAATTTCTCACATTTTAGTAAACGCTGTTATAATCGCGTTTCATAATTTAGTCATCGCATCACTAGCTGTTATTTTTGTTACTGCTGGTGCTTCTGTTAAGAAAGTTCCAATCATATAATCACCCCCTTTCTTTTTAAAGCAGTCGTCATTTATATTCAAAGTTTTTCTTAAATTTGTTAAAACACGATTAACCTTAACACGATTGTGTTTTTTCCTTATCTAAATAATGATAATGACTAATATGGTTTTTCAAAGTAGCATTAGAATAAATCACACCATAATCGCGGTTAAAAATCAAAAAGCAATGTTTGCTATTAAAAGTCAAAGTGGTGCTTTGGTTAAATCAATTTCTTTACCACCACTAATATGATCCGGAATAGTTGTAATTTGAATAAATAAATCTCAGAAAGTTTGTTTAATTTATTCTCAATTAAATTCTTTTAAATTTACTGTCATTTTTTATCGCCCAAAAATCATTTTTATCGGTAAATACATAATTGAAATTAAGGCGAAAAGAAAAGTAATGATAATAATTAATCCGGCAATAAATGCAGCCTGTGCAGGCATTTTTTCCATCGAAATAAACAGTTCTAAAAATTCCATAATAATTTCTCAAAACATTATTTTTTACTCGCGTTATTTTCTTTTGAATTAGGAGCTTTAACTCATTCTTCAAAGCGGGCAATAAACACTTTTTCATCTTTTGTGAAATTACCAGTATTATTTTTAATAGTGTTTTTATATTTAATTCGCATTTTTATTTTGGCATAAACTTTATAAGCAAAATATGCCAATAACATTATGCAAATAATAGTAAATATTATTCCAATCGTAATATTCATTTTTAAACTCCTTTAAAATAGTTATAATTTGTATCTTTTTTGTTGTTTTCTTTTTCGGCAATGAAGAAGCTTAATAATTCTTGTCCTTTAATTAACTTGGTTTCATTTTCTTTTTGATTAATTGAAATTATTTGATATTTACTATTCTTGATTATTTCGATGCAAATCGAATTTTCATATTTTCCTTTATAAACAAATCGTTTTGCAAACCAAACACCGATTTGTTCATTAAATCACGGAATTTTTGGTGCTTTAATAAACATTGCGTTTTGTGTTTCTTTTAAGAGATATTTTTTAGTATTTAAGAAAATGTTTTCAATGTTTTTTATAATAAATTACCTTTCTTTTATAAATAAACTAAGTTATATTAACTAAGTTGTTAGTTAACTTAGTTTTTTAAACACTTATATATCGCAGATTTAAGTGTTTAACAAGCTTTGTTATTAAATTTTGTTTTTTAATTAGATAAAGATTTTAATAATTTTAAACTTAGTATCTCCCTATATAGAAATTTCTACACTTTAATGTCGGCATCCTCCCCTTGGAACTAATTTAATAGCATGTATATTTTTAGGAAATCCACCCATTCATTTTTTTATTGCAAAACGAAACAAATTGCTATAGCTAATAGGGTGTTATCTATTAACTGGTAAACTTTTTTTGGTTATTGCGACCACCCACAATTTATCGTGTTTTAATATATACCAACATTATTAATTCACTTGTATTTAATTTTCAAAGAACAAATTTTTAACATCTTATAAAATAAAAAGACAATCATTACTGACTGCCTTAATACTTATTCAAATGTTTTCCTACCTAACAAAACTTTATGAGTCCGATTTAATTAAGTAAAAATATAAATTAATATATATTAGTGAAAATTTAATAATATTAATAATTTTTATTGTGTAAAAATTCAATAATATGTAGAATGGTAATGAATAAAAATGACAATAACAAGAAAGGTGGGGTTAGTTTAGTAATTAAATAATATAATTGGCTGATTGTTTTACTTCTTCAAAGAGCAATACCTAAGAAAACTAAACGCGACCATTTGGTATATGCACTACCTTTTGGACGCGCTAGTGATATAATTCATATTGACGCTAGTAAAATTTAAAAAATAATTAAAGGAGAAGTTAATTTATGTCAAGAAAATTTTCAGAACAGGAAGTTGTGCGACGCGCTAAGTTAGAACAATTAGTAAAAGCGAACCATAATCCGTTTGATATTTCTAAGGTAGAGCGAACTCATAATACTGCTGAATTTAAAAAACAATATGATGTGTATAGTAAAGAACAATTGCAAGGAAAAACAGATGTGGTTATTATTGGCGGAAGAATTAGGGCTTTAAGAACTGCCGGGAAAGCAATTTTTGCTAATGTTCAAGATCAAGATGATCAAATTCAAGTTTATCTTCGTCTTGATGAAGTTTCTAAGGAAGAATTTCTTAGTTTTCAACAATTAGATTTGGGAGATATCATTAGTGCTACTGGTAGAGCAATGAAAACACAAGTTGGAGAATTGACTTTAAGACTAATATCGTTTCAATTACTTAGTAAGGCATTAAAATCATTACCCGATAAACACGATGGGTTGAAGGATACCGAAGAACGATATCGTCGCAGATATGTTGATTTGATTGTTAATGAAGAAGTTAAAGCAGTATTTATTAAAAGAACGCAAATATTGAATTTAATTCGTCAATATTTACAAGCAAGAGACTATTTAGAGGTGGAAACGCCAGTTTTACAACCAATATTAGGTGGTGCAACAGCGAAACCTTTTAAAACGCATCATAATACTTTGGATATGTCGTTTTATTTACGAGTTGCCCCCGAATTATATTTAAAAAAACTTCTTGTTGGTGGTTTTGAAAAAGTATTTGAAATTGGACGATTGTTTCGTAATGAAGGCATTTCAGCAAAACATAATCCTGAGTTTACCACGATTGAAATTTATGTTGCTTATCAGGATATGAATTTTATGATGCAGTTGACTGAAGATTTAATTGGTTATTTAGCTAAGGAAATTTTGTCTAATAGCGAAATAACTTACAATCATCAAAAAATTAATTTTGGGCAATGAAATAAAATGAGTATGGTGGAAGCAATTAAAAATGTTAGTGGGATAGAATTTAATCGCGAAATGACATTAGTTCAAGCGCAAAAGTTAGCTAAAGAACATAAGATACTTTTAGAAAAGCATCATCATGTGATTGGTCATATCATTAATGCGTTTTTTGAACAATTAGTTGAAAAAACTTTAATTCAACCATCATTTATTTATGGATACCCGCTAGAAGTGTCGCCATTAGCGAAAAAGAGTTGCACTGATGAACGGTTTACTGATCGTTTTGAACTATTTATTGGGGGCAGAGAGTATGCTAATGGTTATTCCGAGTTAAACGATCCTATTGACCAATATAATCGTTTTGAACAACAGTTAGCATTAAGAGATTTAGGTGATGAGGAAGCTAATGAAATGGATTTAGACTTTGTTGAAGCCTTAGAATATGGGATGCCGCCAGCTGGTGGTTTGGGGATTGGTATTGACCGCTTAGTAATGTTATTAACTGAACAATCATCAATCAAAGATGTGTTATTATTTCCTCATATGCGAATTAAAGAATAAGGATTAAAAAGAGTAAGTAATTTAAATTACTTACTCTTTTTTGTTAATTCTAAGATGTTATAACCCACATTGCAGTTGAGCACTGCAAATTATCGCAGGATATTGCATCCTCCTGCTCCTGCTTCAATGATGTTTCCTTCATTGCAGAAAGCACACAGGTCACCGATATTAATATTAGTTCCACCACCCGCCACACACGGATGCGGTCCTCTTGTTTAAATGCCGTGGTATTTCGGTATTGGTTTGTAGGAAAGGCGTTGTTTGTTGTTATAGGGGTCGTGATTATTTTATTTAGTGTTAGGTTAGTGTGTAATGGTTGCTTCTAATGGCGAGAGGTCGAGGCCCTCCCTATTTGTTCTTGGATTGATTTGCCGTCATCGATTAGGGATAGCGCTTGGACGTTTCTTGATCCATCAACATAAACCATTACCGTTTCCGGCACCGTTTTTGGGTCGCGTTTAGTTTTCTTAGGTAATTGCTCTTTGAAGAAGTAAAACAATCAACTAATTATATTATTTAATCACTAAACTAACCTTTCTTTTCTTGTTATTGTCATTTATTGGGCGCATAAAGTTTTGTTAGTTAGGAAAAGATTTAAATAATTTTTAATGAAAAGCAACGACAATTTAATTATCATTTTATTTAGAAAATAAATAATAAATGGAATAACAACCCTTTTTAGGACACTTTTTATGTAGACTGCCATTTCCTAAATTCAACGGGTGTTAAATAATTTAAGCTGCCGTGAATTCGAATATTGTTGTAAATCAATGGGCCTGTCCAAAATTCTGTGTCTCGATAATTCATTCTGAATTATACTTAAACGAAGGAAAACAGAAAATGACAAAAAAATAAAAAAAGAACCCGATGCAATTGATAAAATTGTTGATTATTTTTTAGAAAATATTGATAATCCACAAGATTTATTTAAAAGTAATAATATTTTTCAGGAATTTATCAAAAAATTAACTGAAAGAATGTTAAATGCAGAAATTAAAGATCATCTTGAAACTGATGAGAATCATAATAAAAGAAATGGCAACACACAAAAAACCATTATTACTTAAAAATGGTTCAATCGTAATTGATGTACCAAGAGATCGAAATAGTACTTTTAAACCAGTAATTATTTCAAAAAGACAAAGAAAATTTAATAACTTTGATCAAAAAGTAATTTCTTTATATGCAAGAGGAATGACAATTTCTGATATCAAAGCACAATTGCAAGAATTCTATCACGGAGCAGAAATTTCAGAAAGTTTAATTAATCAAATAACTGATGATGTTATTGAAGAAGTTAAAGTGTGACAAACTAAACCTTTAGAGAAGATTTATCCGATTGTTTATTTTGATTGTATTGTTGTTGTTAAAGTAAAGCAAGATAAACGAATAATAAACAAAGCAGTTTATCTTGCCTTAGGAATTAATTTAGATGGTTTAAAAGATATTTTAGGAATGTGAATTAGCGAGAATGAGGGGAGCCAAATTTTGACTGAATAATCTTACGGAAATGAAAAATCGCGGATTACAAGATATTCTTGTTGCTTGTAGTGATAATTTAACAGGAATGTCTGATGCAATAGAAGCTGTTTTTCCAAAAACACAACATCAATTATGTATTGTTCATCAAATTCGTTCCTTATAAAGACCGTAAACTGGTAGCTAATGATTTAAAATCAATTTATACAGCAATTAATGAAGATACAGCCTTACTTGCTTTAGACAATTTTGCTGAAAAGTGAGATAAAAAATACCCCCAAGTTGCTAAATCATGAAAAAATAACTAAGATAATTTAATAATTTTTCTTGAATATCCTCAAGAATTTAGAATAATTATTTATACAACTAATAGAATAAAGTCTGTTAATAGTCAATTAAGAAAAGTCATTAAAAATAAAAAGATTTTTTCTAATGATTTATCAGTTTTTAAAATATTTTATTTAGCATTTCAAAATATGACTAAAAAATGAACAATGCCAATTCAAAATTGGGGTAGTGCAATTTCACATTTAATGATAAAATTTGAGGACAGAGTGAATTTAAGTTAATTACTTAGAGACACAGTTAATTGTGCAGCCCCGTATCAACAATTAACAAAATCAAATAGTTCGCATTTTAATTGTGTTAAGTTTGTAAATTTTTTACCCTTAATAAATTCTGTTTTAAAGGTTTTGTAAGTTGTTTCAGTCACAGCATTATCATAAGGACAACCTTTATTGCTTAATGATCTTTTAATGTTAAAAGTTATTAAAATTTCATCAATGATTTTATTTTTGAACTCATTACCGCGATCGGTATGAAATAAAATTATTTGTTTTAATGGTCGTGTTATCCTTATGAAAAGCTTGTCGAACACTAGTTCAGCGGTTTTGTTTTGCCCAGCACTATAGCCGATTGCTTAACGATTAAACAAGTTAATTAATAAGCAAATATAATGTCATTTTCCTCCAACTTACACATGTGTTAAATCACTAACAACAACTTCATTAGGTTTTTTGTCATTAAATTCACGATTTAAAACATTACTAATTTTGGCATTATTAGCTGTTGTTTTATGATTACGATATTTTAATTTGGTGTATTTAGAAACCAAATTATTTTTGATCATAATGCATCTGATTTTTCGCCGCGATAAGATGATATCTTTTCTTATTAAAACAGCTTTAATTTTACGGGCCCCATAAATTTTGCGACTTTTATTAAATGTATTGACAATTTCTTGTTTATAATTATTAACTTGCTTGTTAGTTAGTGCATTTATTAGGTTGATAGTAAGTAATACGTTGATTTTGATAAACCCAAAATCTTACATATTTTCCTCACTGAATATTTGTTTTTGTTGTTATTAATTATTGTTATTTTTTGGCCATTATCAGTGCCGCTTGCTTTAAAATATCGTTTTCCATTCGTAATTGTTTTAATTCTTTTCGTAAGTAAATTAATTCATTTTCTTCATTACTTTGATATCTTTTGCTTTAAAAGAACCAGAATTATCGAATGATTTTATTCAATTATAAATAGCAGATTTTGAAATACCATATTAATTAATAATTTCAATAATGCTTTTCCCGTTTTGATAAAGCATGACAATTTAATTATCATTTTATTTGGAAAATAAATAATTGAAATTAAGGCGAAAAGAAAAGTAATCATAATAATTAATCCGGAAATAAAAGCGGCTTGTGCAGGCATTTTTTCTATCGGAATAAACAGTTCTAAAAATTCCATGATAATTTCTCAAAACATTATTTTTTACTCGCGTTATTTTCTTTTGAATTAGGAGGAGCTTTAACTCATTTTTTAAAGCGGGCAATAAACACTTTTTCGTTTTTCGTGAAATTACCAGTATTATTTTTAATAGTGTTTTTATATTTAATTCGCATTTTTATTTTGGCATAAACTTTATAAGCAAAATATGCCAATAACATTATGCAAATAATAGTAAATATTATTCCAATCGTAATATTCATTTTTAAACTCCTTTAAAATAGTTATAATTTGTATCTTTTTTGTTGTTTTCTTTTTCGGCAATGAAGAAGCTTAATAAATTCTTGTCCTTTAATTAACTTGGTTTCATTTTCTTTTTGATTAATTGAAATTATTTGATATTTACTATTCTTGATTATTTCGATGCAAATCGAATTTTCATATTTTCCTTTATAAACAAATCGTTTTGCAAACCAAACACCGATTTGTTCATTAAATCACGGAATTTTTGGTGCTTTAATAAACATTGCGTTTTGTGTTTCTTTTAAGAGATATTTTTTAGTATTTAAGAAAATGTTTTCAATGTTTTTCATAATAAATTACCTTTCTTATAAATAAACTAAGTTATATTAACTAAGTTGTTAGTTAACTTAGTTTTTTAAACACTTATATATCGCAGATTTAAGTGTTTAACAAGCTTTGTTAGTAAATTTTGTTTTTTTAATTAGATAAAGATTTTGATAATTTTAAACTTAGTATCTCCCTATATAGAAATTTTTACACTTTAATGTCCGCACCCCCCCCTCGGAACTAATTTAATAGCGTGTATATTTTTAGGAAACCCATCTATTCATTTTTTTATTGCAAAATGAAACAAATTGCTATAGCTAATAGGGCGTTATCTATTAACTGGTAAACTTTTTTTGGTTATTGCGACCACCCACAATTTATCGTGTTTTAATATATACCAACATTATTAATTCACTTGTATTTAATTTTCAAAGAACAAATTTTTAACATCTTATAAAATAAAAAGACAATCATTACTGACTGCCTTAATACTTATTCAAATGTTTTTCCTACCTAACAAAACTTTATGCGCCCATACAGAGTATTAATAGAAAATATTAATCCAATTACTAATGCTTGAATAGGAGGGGCTCTTCCTGGTGCAGGAACAAATATAAAAAATATTTCTAAAAAAATAATTAAATTATCAAAAAATACAAATATAGAAGAAGAAGAATTAACAAAATTAAAAGAAAATATAACAGAGATTGGTGAAATTGTTAAACAACAAGGAAATAGTTTAGAAAGAAAATGAACTAGTGCATATGGATCTAATATAATTGTAAACCTTGGAGAATTCATAAAAGAATTAGGAAATATTATTGTTAATATAAAAAATACATTTCAACAACCAGTAGTTCAACAACCAACAAATTCTATAAATATTGATTCAATTATTAATATTTTAAAAGAAAATGTAATTGAACTTGGTAAAAGCATACAAAATGATAAAGATACAAATAAATTATCATCAATTGAAAGTAACATATTAAGTGAAATAAAACAAGCAGGCAAAGATATAGAAAATATTGAATTAGACATAAATAATTTTGAAATCTTTATAGAAAAAATTGGTAATAATATGATTAATATTTCAAATTCATTAAATAAAGTTGGAAGTTTGACTCTTTTTTTGCTCCAGATATTCCCGAATTATCAAAAGGATCTAAATTACAAGGAATAGTTTTTAAAAAAATAAAAGAAGTTATTTTAAATTATAAAAATGATGAAAATGAACTTTTAAAAGAAAATGTTAAAATTTTAGGATCTAACATAATAGAAATTGGAGAAAAAGTATTAAAAAATAACTCAAATTCACTGGGTTTACAAATAAAACAAATTGGCAATAAAATAAATTCCAAAAATACAAATGATAGAGAAATATTAAAATATTTAGGATTTGAAATAGAAGAATTAGGAAACTTAATTAGGAAACTTAATTAGGGAACTTAGTGAGATAATATCAAAAAGCAAAGAAACAACAAAAAAAGCGGGAATTATTTTAGAAAATATTGGGTATTTTATAAAATTAAATAATAATTAAAATAAAAAGGTTATTAATTATTCTAGAAACAAACAATAATTACTTTAATTAGAACAAGTACAACAAATTTAATTTCTTGTAAAAAATAATTATTCAAACTTCCAGAAACTATTTTGTTAAAAATTTTTGTAATGTTTGAAATGGGGTTTTAGTATTTAATGATGGGTGAAGGCGTTCAAAGTTATAAAAGTAATAATATTTATTTAAATAATGTTGGAGTTCGTTCTGATTTAATTTTTTATCCTTAGCATAAAATAATTTGGTATAATATTGATGGTATCGTTTAATTTTGCCATTTGATTGTGGTGAACGAATCGGCGTGGTTTCGTGAACAATTCCGTTCTTCGAAAGAAAGGTTGTAAAAGGTTTTTCTTTTACTTTGTATGATTTTTTATTACTTCAATTATCAGTAATAAATTCCGGAGCATTATCAGTGCGAAGGCGTTTAATGGTTGTGCCAAGCTCGCTAAAATCTTTCATTGCTCTTTGTACAGCGTTAATCGCGTTATTGGTTCCTGGTTCCTAAACTATCATAAACATAACCAAATGCTATCCGTGTTATTTCGTCAATGAAATCATAAATATAATACTTTTTATCAACTGGAAAATTTGATGTGGTAATGATTTTGGCATCCGTTTGTAAAAGACCAATATCGGAGACTTCATAACGCTTAAAATGGCGTTTTTTTGATTTTCTGTTTTAATTCTTTTCAATGAGGGTCGGATTTAATTCAGCGATAAAAGGTTTTAATATTTTTCGGAATTTCTGCATTTTTAATATCGTGAAAACCGATTTTTAAATTGTTAAATAAAGACCACATTCCGACAGCTTGAAGATTTTTGTAATCAAAATATAAATCACATATTTTTTCACGAGAATTTAAACTATATTGATAATTAAGATTTTGTGGTTTTGTAGTTTTAAACAATAACAAATCTAAATTGTCAGAATAATAAGCAGTCATAATTTTTTCTGCCCAACGATAAAAGGTTTTTGTGGCATTCTTAAAATATTTTTTAATAAGTTTTGTTAAAGTTGTTTCTTCCATATAAAAATAAGTGCATAAATTTAAATAGGCGGTAGTGCGTTTTTTAATTTTATAGTAATAAGAATTACGGCAATTATCACTTAATCAACTTTGTGCTTTTGCTTTTAAATCTGCTAAATCGGCTTGAGAAATAATATATTTCACTTTTAAACTCCTTAAATTAAAAAAATCGCATTACAAAAAATACGATTTTCAAAAATATTTATTAAATTACTAATTTTTTTTATTAGGTATTTCAGCAGAAAATGAGGTAATTATATAACCAGCACGCCTATCATATCTGTCCAAAGCTGAAGCTTTTAAAATTGTAATTTTTACATTAACAATTTTATCAATATAATATTTATCGTATTCACCATTAACATTTATAATTTTAGTCATATTTTTTTTATAAAAATTAAAAACATAACCAGACATACTACCACCTTCAGGGATTGTAAGAGCAGAAACATCTTGAGGCAAATCATCTAATTTATCATCAGTGTTTCAAACAAAACCAAGAGCCGGCCATTTAAAAATATAACTATTTTGAATACTAGCAAACTTTAAATCATATTTATTTAAAATATTACTATTTTTACTACATCCCGAAATAAACATTATACATACTAAATTTAAAGCTGATAAAAATTTTCACATAAATAAAAATCCTCCTTTCAAAGGAATTATATTTTATATAAAAATATTGGAAACATTTAACAAAACTTTTTTAATATCATTAGCAAAATTGCTAAGGGCACTACAAATTCAAATAACATCTGAAATGCTGGAATAACTTCAAACACCGGAAAGGCAGTTTTGGTAAAATTAATTGTTGTTTTGGCAATATCCGCACGCAAGGAGGCGAATTAAAAGATTAATATTAATCCCTGAAAGACCAAGTAATCAATTCAACACACTAACAGAGGCGTGCTTAATACCACCACAAGATATTGCAATAAATAAACCCCAATAAGAACAGTTGAGTGTGGGAATTAAGTCATTCATATTACCACTTATTCCTCCACCAATAAAAGCTGTTGAATTCAAAATATTAAAATCGTATAAAAAATAATGATATTCAGTGCTTTTATTTTTCTTTTTATATAGCGGGAAAGTCAGTGTAAAAATATTAATTCCATACATTACATTGACTTTAGCATTATAAAAATGCAGTTTATTACTAGTGGAGTTTCATAATTGATTATCATATGCTTTTAACACATTAAAATTTATTTGATAAGAACTTTCACCAGTATTAAAACCATTGGCAATTTGTTTATCTTTAACAAAGAAATAGGAACGAAAAATCATATTCTTACTATTTTCCGTTGTTGAACCAAAGTTAATTAAATACTGTTTGGGATAAAAAGTAATTAAGGAGCAATAGAAAAAAACCCATTTGTAAAACATTTTTAGGAATTTGTTGCATCTCTTTGTAATCTAATTCTACACAAGTAGAGGTCTCCATATCAAAACCGGCATAAAAGAATTGTACAAAAAACTCACCTAAAACTTTATAAAGTTTATTAAATAACCCATTAATAAAATCAATGGTTAAATCTTTTTGGTAATAAAGCATAAAATCTTTAAAATCAGTTTTTAATTTATCATCATAGCGTAAAAAATGGAAAGTATTACCATAATAATTAACTTGTCCAAAAAAGGTATTAATAAAATTTCCTCCAAAACTTGTTCGCGAGCCAGATTTTCAAAGAGATTTACCATTTTCTAAAAACTCATTACTACCCCTAATGCCACCATGCCCCAGTTTTTATAGTAATAACATCACCAAAACTAGAAAAGGAAAGTTCTCTAAAAATAACTTTTTTAATAAAACCGGGTGGATAGAAATTTTCTACACGACTTAAATTAAATTTACTATTTTGTTTAAAACAATTTAATTTAATTGAAATTTCACTCATATATTTAAAATTATTGTCAAAGAAATTAAAAACAGGAGCTCAATATAAATAACTATAATTAAATTTATCAAAATCTCGGCGTTGTATCATTAAATAATCAAATTTATCTTGAAACTGATTATACTGATATTCGCTATCATTTTTAGTTATTTCCTCAGGTAATGGTTGTTCGTTATCTTTTTCTGGTAAAGGGGGGCATTTCAGCAGAAAATGAGGTAATTATATAACCAGCACGCCTATCATATCTGTCCAAAGCTGAAGCTTTTAAAATTGTAATTTTTACATTAACAATTTTATCAATATAATATTTATCGTATTCACCATTAACATTTATAATTTTAGTCATATTTTTTTTATAAAAATTAAAAACATAACCAGACATACTACCACCTTCAGGGATTGTAAGAGCAGAAACATCTTGAGGCAAATCATCTAATTTATCATCAGTGTTTCAAACAAAACCAAGAGAAGAGCCGGCCATTTGAAAACATAACTATTTTGAATACTAGCAAACTCCAACTTACAACTATTACCACATTGACCAGGATTAGTTGCTCGTTTTTCTCGTTTCATGAAATATTGTTTCACGGTGGATTTTGGTGGTTGTTTTGTATCAAAGAACACCCCTGGCGGCACTAAACCAATAAACATTATAAATAAAAATCAAGAAATAATCTTATGTATCTCATCAGACCTTAAAATTCTTCTTTATCGTTTTTAACGGCATCAGAAAATTTATATTGACTATGTTGTGGATATTCACAATTAGCAACTTGCATTTGATGCTTTCTAAAAATTTTATTAAAGTAATAACCCTTGATAATTAACTTAATACCAGTTATTAAGAAATAAATAATTAATAATCAAATACAAACATTAAAAAATACACTTTGAAAATTTAATGGTATAAAATCTTTAAAAAATTTATCCCCTTTAATTTGAAGGACCGTTAAAAATATTAAAATTATAATAACAACACCATGGAGTATAATAAAAAAATGTATAAAGCCTAAAAGGCTTTTAAAACATTTAATACTTAATATTTTTTTTAACTTTTTCATTTTTTAACTCCTTAAAATTAAATATATTGTTGATAAAATGTAAATCGTTCCTAAGATTTGGAAAATCGGATGTTGAGAAAATAACCTTATCATTGGTTTAAACAAATCTAAAATTTTAATATTATTTGATAGAACTTTATTAAAATATTCTAAACCTTCACGCACATAGACTCATAAACCTAAAAAGTCGTTTAAAGCAAAAATAGAAAAAACAGCAACAAGAATAAATAATATTATTAATTTAAACATTTTTTAAAACCTACCTTTTTATTCGCCGTCCGTGTTGGTCAACTCATGGTCTATTTTTAGAGCCATTACCACTAAATTTCTTAATTGGACCACTAGATGATTGTTTCTTAGTTCCTCAATTAGCAACTGATTTTTGATATTTTTTACGAAAACCAACTTTTGGTCGTTCAATATAAATACCTAAAATGCCACCAATTACAAGATTTATCGCGAGCATAATTAGCGGAAAAATAATAATGCGAATATCTGTTCCAGGAATGGTTAAAGTTCAAATTAAATCAAAAGCTTTATAAAATATATCGCCAATCAAGCTAGCCATTTTTTCTAAGTTTTCCATTTTTTAAACTCCTTTACTTGTTTTTCTTCTTCAGATTATTTTTTAACTTAGTAAGTATCTTACTGAATTTTTCCATTTTTAAGTATTCTATTGCTTCAATATCCATTACATTATCATTTCAAAATTTATGTTGATAATTATCATTCAAAGCACGATTACTTAATTCACGCAAGAATGATAAATATTTATTATCGTAAAGGTTTAAGATTGACATTGGAATTTTCAATTTAAAGAAATAAATGTCTAATTTCGGAATGCTACGATACTTGATTTTGCGACCTTTTTTATCATTTTTAGCATTAATTAGCGTTAATCGTCATTGCTCGCACTCGCTTACCGATTTAAAAGTGCCGTAAATAACTTGTAAATAGGGTCGGAAAATACTAACTGGTTTTTTTCTAATACCAACAATTATTGAATTCGCAATATCACGAACTTTAACTCATATATGTTCGGCTCGTTTTCCACTTGCTAATACGATATGGGTAAATTGGCGAGCTGAAGCAAAATATTCTTGTAAACCTTGGGTTATATCTTATCATTTTCTTTATAGTCAGTACCTTCAAGAAATAAATTAGTTTCATCTCAAAGTAATAATGATTTCTCATCTAAAATTGGATAATTATAATCTAATAAAGACATATGTCCTAATGAAAGCATTTGTTTATTGGTAATCGGAAAAGTAGAAATCGTTTTTCAACCACTTAATAAGTAAGAAGCTAAAACCATTAAAGCGGTTTTTCCGGTGCCCAAAGCACCAATTACTAAATTTAAGGGTGAATTTAATAAGAAATTAATAAAACTACGACAAGCAAAAAAATGAGAAATTTTAGTATATAAAATATATAAAGCAATTAATAAATAAATAATATCGAATAACATTCGTCAACTTTGAGGATTATAATAATGCAAAATCGCACCATAACATAAAATCACGTAATAATAAATAAAGTGCGATTTAAAGTCACAAAATCATATAATTTTAAATTTATTTTTTTAAACAATAGCATCACTTAAATCACACTTTCTTTATTTTTATTACTATCTGCCGGGCATTAATTTTTCAAACATTTTGAAAGCGATTAAAAATAAACCAATAATAACGCTAAGCAAGAAAACTCAATATGTAGCAAAGAAATTAACAACATTTGGCATATTACCACCAATAATATCAGTTCAAATATTACCGAACGCTTTAATTAATGCTTTTCATAAGTTAGTAACCGCTTGTTCACCAGTAATTGCTACTGGTGGTGTTTGTTACATCAAGAAAAATTCTAAACATATAATCATCCCCTTTCTAAACAAAATATGATTTAACCTTATAAAATAAAATAACAATAAATAAGACGATAAATACTAATACCATTCAAAAGGCAATATTTGCTATTAAAAGTCAAAGTAGTTCTTTGGTTAAATCAATTTTTTTACCAGAAACTCACGCCGGAATAGTTGTAATTTGAATAAATAAATCTCAAAAATACAATTTTGTCATTTCTCAATCTAAATCTTTTCAAGCAACTAAAAACATAATAATTACCGCTTAAAAGGTCAAAAGAGTAGAAAAATAATTGCTGAGAAGAGCATTACAATTATTAAAATTGAAAACAAAAATACAACTCGGGGTGGTAAATCGGCAGTTGGATAAATTAATTCAATTAACTCAATAATTATTTTTTTAAACATTTAACAACCAACTTCCTTAATTAATAACATAGCATCAATACAAACCCACACATCATGAAAAATATCTATCTCTACATGACCAACACCATAATCACGCGCTCATACACGATTAGGTTTAGTATTGTTATCACCATTAACATATACAGATAACTGCGATACTCTATCTATCTTTTGTTCTTCTTCAGAAGAAGCAATACCATATCATACTTTCACTTTTATCTTCCTACCTTTTAATTTATCTTTCTTATTTTTAACATTTTTTTAATTTTTTTAATTTTTCTAACCCTTTTTGTGCTCTTAATTTGATTAATTTTAGTTATTTTTGTATTATAGTTAAATTTAGTCATATCTATGTACTTTTAAAAATATTCTAAATATTTTTTTATTTGTTAATTTTTTTTCATCTTGTTCTAATAAATTTTTCTTAAATTTCGCAATAAATATTCGTTGTGAATAAGTAAAATCTTTTGGTAGCTGTTTTGCTTCACTACCATATTTCTTTTTATCTTTAAAAAAACGATAAATATTAACCGCAATATAATATGCTAGTAATAATGTTAAAATCGTAAAAAACACTAGTCCAAATATACTCATCTTTCTTTTCTCCTTAATTTTTTAATCTTTTAATATGCAATATCAACACAAAGTCAATTATCACCGACTAAATCAGTTCTAACAGATTCAACTGCAGATTTAGACGCTCAAATTTTTTGTTCTAATCCAGTTTTTTTATTAATAGAATATATAAACTCTTGACAATAATCTTTGCCAGACTCATCCACATTAACTCACATTTTCATTTCTAAAACTCCTTAAAAAAATTGCAATAACTTAGTTAAATAACTCTCAACCAACATAGATAATTAACGGGCGGAGCATACGCTTTCCGCGCCGTTTAAACACCATAAAAACTAACTAAAATATTTTTTTATTTACCCCTATTCTTAAAACACCGTAAAACATTTTTAAAATGAATTTTTAAAATAATCAAAACTTACAACTTTTTTATCATGTTCTTTTTCAGCAACAAAAAAACCTAACAACTCATGACCTAAAATCAAACTAGACTCTTGACCTTTATAATTAATAAAAACTAACCGATATTCATCATCTCTAATTATTCCTATACAAATAGAATTCTCATATTTTCCTTTATAAACAAATCGTTTCGAAAACCAAATACCAGTAGATTCATACAATCACGGAATTGCCGGTGCTTTAATAAGTACTGCATTTTGTGTTTCTTTTAAAAGATATTTTTCAGTATTTAAAAAAATATTTTCAATATTTCTCATATACATACCATCTTTACAATATTTAGTTATATTAAACTAAGTTATATTTAGCTTAGTTATCTAACTAAGTTAAATATTTATTTTTTTAAACATTTATGTTTAACAAAATTTGTTAGTAAACTTCGTTTACTAATTAACTTAGTTTATTATTATCAAGGTACAAAAAAATACAAGGCATAACTAAAAATAATAAATATTAATTTAACCTTATATTTCTTGTAATAAATAAATGAGCTCATATTTATTTATTAATTAACAGCAAGTTTGTAAAAACCAAAATCTTGTCATATGTATATGGTTTCTACAAACTTATCAAAAGTATGTATTGATTTAACAGTATAATTAGTATAAAATTACATAGTTTTAGTTATGAAAAACAAAGGGGGTTTGTTAATGGCATTTAAGATGAAACATTTTGGAGATTATGTTCAAAGAAGAGATTATTCCAAGGTTTCAGGGAAATTAGAATTACCCAATTTGATTGAAGTGCAAACTGATAATTATCAATGATTTATGAAAGATGGCATTCAAGAGGTTTTTGATGAAATATTCCCAATAACTGACTCTGAAGGAAAAACAACATTATCATTATTAAGTTGAGAAATAAAAAAACCACGACGCAACTTAAAAAAAGCACAAGAAGAATCAAAGATTTATGAAGTACCAATTTATGCTAAGTTGAAATTAACTGTTATTAAAGATGATGAAAGAATTAATAGTCAAATTGCTAAAACGCCAGATCAAGCAATGTTATTATGAGTAAAAGAAGAATTTGGATTTAAAAATCCAGTATTATCAAAACAAGATGATAATGTTTTTTATTTTGAAGATATTAACTTTGAAGATAAAATTGCTGTTGAAATTATTATTAAAAAGCAAGATAAAGAAGAAATGTTAGTTGATTATACCCTTTGAAGAGCTGGTGAAGTTTTTTTAGGTGATTTTCCGTTAATGACCAATAAAGGGACTTTCATTATTAATGGTAGTGAAAAGGTTGTTGTTTCTCAATTAGTAAGATCGCCAGGAAGTTATTACAAAAAGAATATTGATTCTAAAACAGGAAAAATTATTTATTTTAATGATGTTATCCCTTCGCGCGGGACATGATTAGAGTTTGAAAGTCATATTAAAAAAGTTAAAACTAAACAAAATAATTTATGTAAACATATTTTTCAAGTAAAAATTGATAAATCACGAAAAACTAATGCTACTGTTTTATTTACAGCATTAGGCTTAAAAAAAGATGATTTATTATCATTGTATAATGATGATCAGTTATTAGTTGATACTTATGAAAGTGATTATATTAGTGGTTTAGAAAAAGGCAGTTGAGAATTTGCGGTTCAAGAAATTTATAAAAAAATTAGATCAGGTGAAACGGCTACTGTTGATGGTGCTAGTAAGTTTCTTTTTGGATTATTATTTGATAAAAGAAAATATGATTTAACTAAAGCCGGCAGATTTAAATTGATTCAAAAGTTGTCAATTGTTGATCGGTTATTAAATCGGATTTTGGCTGAAGATATTAAAGATATTAAAGGTAATATTGTTTTTAAAAAGGGATATTTAATTACTAAAAGAGATTTAGAATTGTTGCATACGATTTTAAATGCAGGGGCAATGTTGCAAGAAATTATTTTTCATCCTGATATTAAAAGTCATAATAAAATTCAAAGAGTTTTAGTTTATGCTAATAATGAAATGATTAATCCTGATGATAGTATTGCGATTTTGGGTGTTGATCCGATTAATAAAATGGAATATATTACGATTCCAGATATTATTGCTTCTTTTTCATATTTATTAAATATTACTAAAGGTTTGGGAAATATTGATGATATTGATCATTTAGGTAATCGTCGTGTGCGAACGGTTGGTGAGTTATTACAAAATCAATTTCGGATTGGGATGGCAAGAATTGAAAAAAATGTTAAAGAAAAGATGTCAACAGCTGATAGTTCTGTTATTAAGCCATCAAATATTATTAATAATAAACCGCTAACAGCCGTTATTGGTGAGTTTTTTAACTTATCACAGTTATCACAGTTTATGGATCAAACTAATCCGTTATCAGAGTTAACTAATAAAAGGAGAATTACTGCTTTAGGTCCGGGGGGATTATCTCGTGAACGAGCCGGTTTAGAAGTTCGCGATGTGCATTACTCGCATTACGGCAGAATTTGTCCGATTGAAACTCCTGAAGGACCAAATATTGGTTTAATTAATAATTTATCAACTTATGCTCATATTAATAAATATGGTTTTATTGAAACTCCATATCGGAAAGTAAATAATGGTATTGTATCTGAAGTTAATCATTATTTAACTGCTGATCAAGAAAAAAATTATGTTATTAGTCAAGCAAATATTGCAATTGATAATCAAGGAAAGATTATTGAAAAGCAAGTTGCTGCTCGTTTTAGTGGTGAAAATATTATTGCTCCTAACAATGAAGTTGATTATATTGATGTTTCGCCACGACAAATTGTTTCCATTGCGACATCTTGTATTCCTTTTTTAGAAAATGATGATGCTAACCGTGCTTTAATGGGTGCTAATATGCAACGCCAAGCAATCCCTTTAATTAAACCACAATCACCGTTAGTAGGTACTGGTGTGGAGCATGCTGCTGCTAGAGATTCAGGATTAGCAATTATTTCTTTAGGCGATGGAATTGTTGATTATGTTGATAGTAAAAAAATTACTGTTAAGCACAAGGACCGAGCTAAAGTTTATGAATTAAATAGTTTTGATCGTAGTAATAGTGGTACGGTTTTAATTCATTCACCATTGATAAAACCCGGTGACACTGTTAGCAAAGGTCAAATTTTAGCTGATGGTGCTTCAATGGAAAAAGGTGAATTAGCGTTAGGTCAAAATGTTATGGTGGCATTTACAACTTGAAATGGTTATAACTATGAAGATGCGATTATTATTAGTGAAAGATTAGTATATGATGATGTCTTTACATCAATTCATATTGAAGAATATACTATTGAACGCCGACAAACAAAACAAGGTGAAGAAGAAATAACTCGTGAAATTCCCAATATTCCAGATAGTATGCGTCGTTATTTAGATGTTGATGGAATTGTAATGGTTGGTGCTGAAGTTAAAGAAGGAGACATTCTTGTTGGAAAAGTAACGCCTAAAGGACAAACCCAATTGTCGGCAGAAGATAAATTATTACAAGCTATTTTTGGTGAAAAGTCTCGTAATGTTAAAGATAATTCTTTAATTGTTCCGAATGGTGGTGCGGGAATTATTCAAGCTGTGAAAAGATTTTCTCGTAAAGATGGACATGATTTACCAGTTTCGGTATTAGAAATTGTTAAAATATATGTTGTTCAAAAACGAAAAATTCAAGAAGGTGATAAAATGGCCGGAAGACACGGCAATAAGGGTGTTATTTCTAAAGTTTTACCGATTGAAGATATGCCTCATCTTGTTGATGGCACACCGGTAGATATTATGTTAAATCCTTTAGGAGTTCCTTCGCGAATGAATATTGGTCAAGTACTAGAATTACATTTGGGAATGGCTGCTAAAAAGTTAGGGTTAAAAGTAGCTACCCCAGTTTTTGAAGGTGTAAGTAATGAGGAATTAATTGCCATTATGACAGAAGCCAAGATGGATAATTTTGGAAAAGAAACTTTAATTGATGGTCAAACAGGTGAAACATTCGGTAATAAAATATCTGTTGGTGTAATGTATATGTTAAAACTATCACATATGGTGGAAGATAAAATTCATGCTCGTAATGTTGGGCCATATTCTTTAATAACTCAACAACCATTAGGTGGAAAAGCACAAAATGGTGGTCAAAGATTTGGAGAAATGGAAGTATGAGCTTTGGAAGCTTATGGGGCGGCTCATACTTTAAGAGAAATATTAACAATTAAATCTGATGATATTATTGGAAGAACAAAGTTATATACTAAAATTGCTAAGGGTGAAAAATTACCATTGTCAGGAATTCCTGAGTCATTTAATGTTTTAATTAGAGAATTACAAGGTTTATCAATCAATGTTGTTTTAAAAACTAAAGATGGTAAAGAACATAAGATGTTAAATTATGAAGAAGATTAAGAAAACAAATTCTAGAGAGGAAGAAATGATAAATGTTTAATGATCACAAAAATTTTAAAGAAATTAAAATTAGTTTAGCTTCTCCAGAAGATATTCGTTCTTGATCGTATGGTGAAGTAACAAAACCAGAAACTATTAATTATAAATCGTTAAAACCAGAAAAAGATGGTCTTTTTGATCAACGAATTTTTGGACCAATTAAAAACTATGAATGTGAATGTGGAAAATATAAAAAAGAAAATAATCATGGTAAAATTTGTGAACGCTGTGGAGTTCAATTAACAGAGTCAATTGTTAGAAGAAAAAGAATGGGACATATTGAATTAGAAGATCCGGTATCACATATTTGAATGTTAAAAGCATCACCTTCACAAATTGCTTTGGCATTAAATATGCGTACTAAAGATTTAGAGGAAGTGATTTATTTTGTTTCTTATATTGTTTTAGATGCTGGTGATGCTAAAAATTTAAGAGATAAAATGGTTTTAGATTTAGGTAATGCTAAAACTTCACAAGAAACTCGTGAACGATTAATTAAAACTTTAGAAAATATTAAAAAAAATTTAACTGTGGAATCAATTTCTTTTGAAAGAGCACAAGGAATGATTGAAGATTTAAAAAATACTAATATTTCTTTTTCAATGGATGAATGTGCTCAATTTATTAATAAATATACTAATGCTAAATTTGGTATTGGTGCCGAGGCAATTGAACATTTACTTAAAAATTTAGATTTGAAAGAAGAAATTAAGAAAATTAAAAGAAAAATTCAAGGTAAAAAATCGCAAATGGATAAATTAAAATTAATGCGTTCTTTGAAAACATTAAATGATTTTTTACGCTCAGGAAATAAACCTGAGTGAATGATTTTACATGCTATTCCGGTGTTGCCGCCAGATATTAGACCAATTATTCAATTAGATGGAGGTAGATTTACAGCATCAGAATTGAATGATTTATATCGTAAGATCATTATAAGAAATGAACGATTAAAACGCGTTAAACAAATGAGAGCCCCTTCAATTATTATTAATAATGAAAAAAGGATGTTGCAAGAAGCGGTTGATGCTTTAATTGATAATGATCGTAAAGCGCGTCCTGTAACAGGAAGAGATAAGAGACCTTTAAAATCATTAACAGCAATTTTAAAAGGAAAACAAGGTCGTTTTCGTCAAAACTTATTAGGAAAACGAGTTGATTATTCTGGAAGAAGTGTTATTGCTGTCGGTCCAGAATTAAAAATGTATCAGTGTGGTTTACCACGCGATATGGCAATTGTTATTTTTAAACCATTTATTATTGCTGAATTATTAAGAGAGGCTAAAGAAAATAATAGTAATTTAACTTATAAAATGGCAGAAAAAATGATTGATCAACGCGATGAACGAGTATGAGATTATTTGGAAGTAGTTATTAAAGATCGTCCAATATTATTAAATCGAGCACCAACACTTCATCGTTTAGGAATTCAAGCTTTTGAACCAAAGTTAGTAAAAGGGAAAGCAATTCGTTTGCATCCATTGGTAACGCCGGCATTTAATGCTGATTTTGATGGTGACCAAATGGCAGTTCATGTGCCGATAACAGCAGAAGCTGTTGCTGAAGCGCGATATTTAATGTTAGGTTCAAAAAATATTTTAGGACCTAAAGATGGAAAACCAATTGTAACTCCAACTCAGGATATGGTTTTAGGAAATTACTATTTAACTTTTGAAAGTAAAGGTAAAATTGGTGAAGGAAATATTTATCAAAATTTTGATGATGCTGTTTTAGCTTATGATAATAAACAATTACATTTACATGCGATAATTGCTATTCCTGTTAATACCATGGGTGATAAGATTACTGTTAATGATAGTAAAAATAAGGTATTAATAACAACGGTTGGAAAATTAATTTTTAATAAAATTTTTCCTGTTGATTTTCCTTATTTTAATGAACCAACAGCAGAAAATCTTGATTATTTAGATGACCGTCATATTATTTTAATTACTGAGGATATCCGAAAATTTGTTGCATCACGAGAAGCAATTTCTCCATTTAATAAAAGTAGTTTATCAAATATTATTACTAAGTTTTTTAAGAAATATGGAACTCAAAAAACTGCTGAAATGTTAGATAATATGAAAAATTTAGGATTTAAATTTTCAACAATTTCTGGTATTACGATTTCAGCACAAGATATGCAAGCATATGATGGTAAAAAAGAAAATTTTATTGAAGCTGATAAATATATTGCTCAAGTTCAAGAATTTTATCGTTTAGGAATGATAACTGAACGCGAAAAACATAAATTAATTGTTGAAAAATGATCAGATGTTAAAGATTTAATTCAAAAGAAATTAGAAGTAGTGTTAAGGCGAGATATTAATAATCCGATTACGATTATGACTGATTCGGGTGCTCGGAGTAATCTTTCTAACTTTACACAGTTAGTAGGGATGCGAGGATTAATGAATAATCCCAAGGGAGAAGTTATTGAATTACCGATTCGTTCTTCTTTTATACAAGGATTAACGGTTCTTGAGTTCTATATATCCACGCATGGGGCAAGAAAAGGGATGGCTGATATGGCTTTAAAAACAGCCGATTCTGGTTATTTAACAAGAAGATTAGTAGATGTTGCCCAAGAAATTATTATTGTGATGGAAGATTGTCAAACAGAAAAAGGATTCTTAATTAAAGATATTGTTGATACTAAAAATTATATTATTATTGTACCCTTACAAGATCGTGCTTTTGGACGATTTACAAAGTCAGCGATAATTAACAAAAATGGTAAGGAAATTGTTCCTGCTAATACTTTAATTACTGAAGATATTAACAATAAAATTGAAAAAAATAATATTACGCAATTTGAAATTCGCTCAGTTTTAACTTGTGATGCTTCTAAAGGGGTATGTAAAAAATGTTATGGACTTAATTTAGCAACTGGTGCAATTGTTGATATTGGTGAAACTGTTGGGATTGTCGCAGCCCAATCAATTGGTGAGCCAGGGACACAATTAACAATGCGTACTTTTCATACGGGTGGTGTTGCTGGTGGTTTAGATATTACTCAGGGATTACCAAGAATTAAAGAATTATTAGATAATACAATTCCTAAGGGGGCGGTTGCAATTATTTCTGAAATTGATGGTACCGTTCAAGAAATAAGTGAAGAAAATGGTATTAATATTATTACTGTTGTATCTGAACATAATGAAAGAAAATATAAAACTCCTTATAACTCTAATATTCGTGTTAAAGTTGGTTCACTAGTTAAAGCTGGTCAAAAATTAACTGAAGGAGCAATTAATGTTAAATATTTATTAGAAATTGCCGGGATTAAAGAAGTTCAAGAATATATTTTAAAAGAAGTTCAAAAAGTGTATCGCTTGCAAGGAATTCAAATTTCTGATAAATATATTGAAATTATTGTTAAACAAATGTTAAATAAAATTCAAATTATTGATGGTGGCAATAGCGGCTTATTAGCCGGGGAAACAGTTACGATTAAAGAATTTAAAGATATTGTTGGTAAGTTATTATCAGAAGATCGTCGTCCGCCTTATGGATTTCCAATTATGTTTGGTATTAAAAAAGCACCATTGGAATCTAATTCTTTCTTATCGGCAGCATCATTTCAAGATACTACACGAGTATTAACGAAAGCAATTATTAAAGGTAAAATCGATACTTTAGAAGGATTAAAAGAAAATGTTATTTTAGGTAATTTAATTCCTGCGGGGACAGGATTATTAGATTCTGAAGATATCATTGCTAGAGGAAAAATTGCTTATGAAGAAGAATATTAAAATTTAAATTATTAGATATTTTTTAAATATAAAAGATAAATTTAATTAAAATAAATATCTTTTTAAAAAAATGCCATTATCTTTACAATAATGACATTTTTGTTTTATTCAATTTTAGTAACTAATTGTTAATAAGTTAGGGATTATGGTTTTATTGGTAATTCTTTATTTTTAGGTAAATATCCGACAGCGAGAACAACGGCAACATTGTATTCGTTGAGAGCGATATATTTATTTTGTTTCTAAATAATTAATGATATCATCACCATCAAACTCCCCCATTGACTAGTACCAATGTCTTTAGCAAAAGCACAAATAATGATATTTTCTAATAAAATATATGCTTATTGTTTAGCTCATTCTTCTGGATTATTAATATATTTTTTTAAATAATTTATTAAGTTATTTTGTAATCGTTCAAATTTTTCATCAGAATTATGATAACGCGTTTGATACCTTGAATGAAAAAAGGCACTATTTTTTTTCATTTTGTAGAAAACTCTTGATATTTATTAAATATACTTAAAATTGTATGGATAGGCTACAATAAGTTGGACCATATTTATGTGGACTTTTAAAATAAGATAAAATTATATAAGAAAGTAGGAATATAAAAATGGGCAAAAATTCATATACAGATGAATTTAAAAAACAAATTGTCATGCTTTATCAAAACGGGAAAAGTATTATTGAAATTATTAATGAATAGGGTATTTCAAAATCTGCTATTTATAATTGAATAAAATCATTCGATAATTCTGGTTCTTTTAAAGCAAAAGATAATCAAAGTAATGAAGAAAATGAATTAATTTACTTACGAAAAGAATTAAAACAATTACGAATTAAAAATGACATTTTAAAGCAAGCCGCACTGATAATGGCCAAAAAATAACAATAATTAATAACAACAAAAACAAATATTCATTGAGGAAAATATGTAAGATTTTGGATTTATCAAAATCAACGCATTTTTATCAAACTAATAAATGCACTAACAAGCAAGTTAATAATTATGAACAAAAAAGTTATCAGCGCGTTTAATAAAAAGTCACAAAATTTATGGGGCTCGTAAAATTAAAACTGTTTTAATAAGAAAAGATATCATCTTATCGCGGCGAAAAATCAGATGCATTATGATCAAAAATAATTTGGTTTCTGAATACAAATACACCAAATTAAAATATCGTAATCACAAAATAACAGTTAATAATGCCCAAATTAGTAATGTTTTAAATCGTGAATTTAATGACAAAAAACCTAATGAAGTTGTTGTTAGTGATTTAACATATGTGCAAGTTGATGGGAAATGACATTATATTTGCTTATTAATTGACTTGTTTAATCGCGAAGTAATTGACTATAATGCTGGGCTAAACAAAACCGCCGAACTAGTTCAACAAGCTTTTGATCACATAAAGTTTTGTTAGGCGGGAAAAGGTTTAAATAATTTTTAATGACAAGCAACGACAATTTAATTATCGTTTTATTTAGAAAATAAATAATAAGACAAAATATTTAATATCAACAAACATAATCTCAATAAAAGGTTATAAAAACTAAAAAAAACGTTTATAAAAACAACATTAAAATAATTTTTTACAACAAAAATCATACATAAGAAATATATACTTAATTTGCATGTTGAAATAATTTATAGTAAATAATTATTTTTTCTTTTTTTAAAAATATCTAAGAAAACTAAACACGACCCAGCTTTTCATAAGATAACACGATCATTAAAGCAAATAACTTTATTTCATACCAATCATGGTAATGAGTTCAAAAATAAAATCATTGATGAAATTTTAATAACTTTTAACATTAAAAGATCATTAAGCAATAAAGGTTGTCCTTATGATAATGCTGTGGCTGAAACAACTTACAAAACCTTTAAAACAGAATTTATTAAGGGTAAAAAATTTACAAACTTAACACAATTAAAATGCGAACTATTTGATTTTGTTAATTGATACAACAATATTCGAATTCACGGCAGCTTAAATTATTTAACACCCGTTGAATTTAGAAAATGGCAGCCTACATAAAAAGTGTCCTAAAAAGGGTTGTTATTCCATTTATTATTTATTTTCCAAATAAAATGATAATTAAATTGTCGTTGCTTGTCATTAAAAATTATTTAAACCTTTTCCTCCTACCTAATAAAACTTTATGCGTTCCACTAAATAGTTGAATTAAATTATATAAAGACGGAAATCATCAAGAATTAGTGAAAAACATTCGTAATGTTGCTAAAAATGAATTAAATAATAAAGATATTAAAACAAATTAAATGTGTTACATTATATTAATGAAAATATTAATTCAATAATATGATAGAATGAGATGATGAATAAAAATGACAATAACGAGGGGGGCGGGGTTAGTTTAGCAATTAAATAATATAATTAGCTGATTTTTTTACTTCTTCAAAGCAATAATTAAGAAAGCTAAACGCGACCATTAAATTGATATAAGACAGGGGCGGCATTTTGCCTGAGTCTCGGAACTTGAACTAGGTAATACTAGCGGAGGAAGTCTTGTATATTTCAAAATATATTAGATTTCTTGCTATAATTAAGGAGACTAAAATGGCGCAAGAAGTAAATAAGACTAATCAAATTTATCGTTGAATTTTAATGTTAATTAATGTAATTTTTTGTTTCTTGATTGTCGGAGTAATAATATTGATAACAATAAGTTCGGAAGAAAAATTTTTAAGCATTTTTTCTTCTAATGTTAAGAATACACAATTAATTAATAATAAAATTATTTTATTTATTAAAATTGCATTTATTGTGATTTTATTATTATTTTTAATTGCTAATTTAATATTAATTTGGTTATTAAGTTGCCAAAAGACAATAAGATTTAATATTGATTTTAAAATGATTAAAAAACGATGCTTTAAAATTTGTCATTGAAAAACATTTGATTTAGTATTAATCGCTTTTTTTGTTAGTTTATCATTAATTTTAGATTATCTGATGATATTTTTTCCTAAATTACCAATGGGGGGGGGCAGTATTGGTTTAAAGTATTGACCGGTATTTTTAATTGCTTTCGTTGTTAGTTTTTGACACGGAATTGTAACTGGTGTTATTAGTGCTTTAGTTTCATTAATTATTATTCCTCAAGGGGCAATTATTAATCCTTGACAATATTTACTAGATTATTTTATTCCTATGATTATGCCTTCTTTAATAGGAATAGTGAATATTAATTTTAAAAATCGGCTTAATGCTAACATTAAAATTTCCTTTATAATAACAGTTATTTGTATTATTATATATATGTGCAATGTATTATCAGGGGTATTATATTTTGGTAATTATGCGTGAGATGGTTTTAGTGTTTGAGGTTATGCATTAATATATAATTTAATTTATGTTTTTATTTTTGTGTATCCTTTAATGATAATATCATTGCCGTTACTATTTAGAGTATTAGTGCCTTGAAAAGAAAAATATAATGATCAAATTAATTAGCAAATGCTAATTAATTATTGGAGGTGATTTGATGGATGATGCAACAAAATATATAATTGTAAAAGGAGCTAGAGAGCATAACTTAAAAAATGTTGATTTAACAATTCTTAAAAATAAGTTAATTGTTTTTACTGGCGTTTCTGGCAGCGGGAAGTCATCATTAGCCTTTAATACGATTTATGCTGAAGGACAAAGAAGATATATGGAATCATTGTCGACGTATGCCCGACAATTTTTAGGTAATAGTGAAAAACCTGATGTTGATTCTATTGAAGGACTATCACCAGCGATTTCTATTGATCAAAAAACTACTAGTAATAATCCTCGTAGTACTGTGGGAACAGTGACAGAAATATATGATTATTTACGATTATTATATGCTCGTGTGGGGCTACCATATTGTATTAATGGTCATGGTTTAATTAAAGCAATGACAATTAAGGAAATGATTAAAAGATTAAAACAAGTAACAATGGAAGAACGCATTGAAATTTTGTCGCCAGTAGTTATTGATAAAAAAGGAACGCATTATGAGTTGTTTTTAACTTTGCGACACGAAGGGTTTTTACGCGTTAAGGTTAATAACCACATTTATTCATTAGATGATGATATTCAATTAGATAAAAGTAAACGGCATAATATTGATATTGTTGTTGATCGCATTAAATTAAGTGATAATGATAATGTTTGATCTAATATTCATGACAGTTTAGAAAAATCATTAAAGTATAGTAAAGGATTGTCAAAAGTTGTCCTTGTTAATAGTAAAGAGCAATTATTATTTTCGCAAAATCACGCTTGTAACCAATGTAGTTTTATAATTCCGGAGTTAGAACCCCGTTTATTTTCTTTTAATGCACCAATGGGGGCGTGTTCTGAATGTAAGGGTATTGGTATTCGTTTGGAAGTTGATGAAGATTTATTATTTCCTAATCGTAATCTTTCAATTAATCAAGGTGGAATTGAATTTTATAAAAATTTTATTGGTGGTGATAGTTTAGAATGACAGAAATTAAAAATTATTTGTAAAGAATATGGTATTGACTTAGATCAACCGATTAAAAATCTTAGTGATGAACAAATTAATTATTTAATGTATGGTAGTGATAAACAATTAAATTATACTTTAGTATCTAGTAATAATAATACTTATAAAAGTTATGACTATATTGAAGGTGTTGCTAGTATTGTTGAACGACGCTTTGTTGAAACTGTTAATGAAATGCGTCGTGAATATTATCGGAAATTTATGAGTGATAAAACTTGTTGGTCTTGTAAAGGGGCACGATTAAACCCCAAAGCATTATGTGTTAAGGTAGGAACAATAAATATTAATGAATTTACTAATTTAGATATTGATGAAAGTTTAGATTATATTCTTAGTTTAAAATTATCAAAACAACAACAAGAGATTGCTAAGTTAGTTATTAATGAATTAGTTAATCGTTTAAGCTTTTTAAATGATGTTGGTTTAAGATATTTAAATTTATCAAGAGCGGCTCAATCATTATCTGGTGGTGAAGCCCAACGAATTCGTTTAGCAACGCAAATTGGTTCAAAATTGACAGGAGTATTATATGTATTAGACGAACCTTCAATTGGTTTACATCAAAAAGATAATGACCGATTAATTAAAACTTTAAAATCGTTACGAGATTTAGGAAATACGGTTATTGTTGTTGAACATGATAAAGATATGATACATCAAGCTGATTGACTTGTTGATTTTGGTCCTAAAGCTGGTAAATTTGGGGGTGAAATTATTGCTGTGGGAACAAAAGCCGATATTATCGCTAGTGAAAAGTCAATTACAGGGAGATATTTATCACATCAAGAAACGATTACGATTCCAAAAAAGCGCCGAAGTGGGAATAATAAGAAAATTACTATTATTGGAGCAAGAGAAAATAATTTAAAAAATATTGATGTTACTATTCCTTTAGGAAAACTTATTATTGTTACAGGGGTTTCCGGCAGTGGAAAATCAACTTTAGTAAATGAAGTGTTATATAAAAATTTGCTACAAAATTTAGGACAAAAGGTTAATCGTCCGGGTAAACATCAAAATATTAAGGGAATGGATAACATTGATAAAGTTGTTAATGTTTCGCAAGAACCAATTGGAAGGACGCCGCATAGTAATCCGGCAACTTATACTTCAGTTTTTGATGATATTCGTGATTTATTTGCTGCATCACCATTAGCTAAAACTCAAGGTTATCTTAAAGGAAGGTTTTCTTTTAATGTTCGTGGCGGAAGATGTGAACGCTGTCAGGGGGCAGGAATTATTAAAATTGCGATGCATTTTTTACCAGATGTTTTTGTTACTTGTGAAATATGTGAAGGGATGCGCTATAATGATGAAACTTTACAAGTTAAATATAAAGGGAAAAATATTTATGATGTTTTAAATATGTCAGTTGTTGAAGCTCAGGAGTTTTTTGCAAATATTCCGAAAATTAATGTTAAATTACAAACCTTGCTTGATGTTGGTATGGGATATATTAAGTTAGGACAACCA